>NZ_CEYLVT010000034.1:0-42084 GCF_982860115.1 Moorena sp. | reverse complement strand
TCTGGTTCAGCAGGAGTAGTTTCTTCCTCTGCTACTGCTTCTGGTTCAGCAGGAGTAGTTTCTTCCTCTGCTACTGCTTCTGGTTCAGCAGGAGCAGTTTCTTCCTCTGCTACTTCGGTGGTTTCCGCTGGGGATTCCACGGTTTCAGTAACTGCAGCAGTTGGGGCAGGTGTGGTTTCTGGAGGAACAGTAGCTGTAGTGTCGCCAGCGCAACCATAGGTAAAGGTCAAGACACAGACCGTTACGACTAGGAGTGATAATAGCTTTTTCAATGCAATTTGTCTCATGAGATTAAAAAAACAAGTGGGCTAGTCCATAAAGGATTGTCAGATCATGTTTTTCTTTCCGTCAAAAGACAAGCTGTCAAACTTCTTTATTTCTTCCTGATTTGAAACCCGTTAAGGGCGCAAACCCTGCGCCCTTAACGGGTTATACCCTAGGGTTATAGTGCTTGGGTAAGTCCTGATTTCGATTCACTAAACTACCACGATTTGCGATCGCGTAAGTCTTAGAATGGTTAATCCTGTGAAAGCTGTGTGGTTTTCACATTCAAAATAAAGTCTTGATCAACAGCCCTAGTGCTAGTGCTACTATGATGCAGCTTCAACAATGATTGTGCCTCCCATGCCAGCACCACGGTGAGGGGCACAGTAGTAGGAGTATGTACCAGGCTCATCAAAGGTAGATTCATAGGAAGAACCCTTAGCCATCAACATGTTTTTGTGAGTCAGTGATGGGGAGTCATCAAAAATAACATTATGAGGACCAATGTTGTTCATCACCCACTTGACAGTCTCACCAGCTTTGATGGTAAGAGTACTTGGTTCAAATTTTAGTTGCCCATTGTTTGTACCCATTTTTACAGTGTAAGTTTCTGCACCAGCTGCGGCAGCAGTCTCAGGTGCTGCAGCCACCTCAGTAGCTTCGGCTGGGGCGGGTTCTTCTTCTGCCACCTCAGTAGCTTCGGCTGGGGCGGGTTCTTCTTCTGCCACCTCAGTGGTTTCCGCTGGGGATTCTACCTCTTGGGCAACTTGAGCAGCTGGGGCAGGTGTGGTTTCTGGAGGAACAGTCGCTGTAGTGTCGCCAGCGCAACCATAGGTAAAGGTTAAGATACAGACCGTTACCACTAGCAGTGATAGTAGCTTTTTCAATGCTATGTTTTTCATAAAAAAATTGAACCATGACTGTCAACGGTTCAATTATATGACAAGCTGTCATATACATGACAACCTGTCAAACTTTTGTTCCAACGTATTATGATCAGATGGCTTAGAAATCCTACAGGTCAAGGGAAGAGCGGCTGGCACAGACATAGCGCGAGGCAGCAATTGAGTAATCGCCTAGTATGCCCAGGTAGTATGCCTAGGGAAATGCTAAGCTGCCATCACACCAACAGCAATAGGGGCAAATCCACCGATGATCACAGCATCTTAGGTACCGGTGATCATCGGTGGACATGGTCAACGAACCTTATTTACCGGCACAAGGATTCTTTTTACTTGCACAAGGATTGGATTTACCGGCACAAGGATTCTTTTTGCCAGCACAAGGATTCTTTTTACCAGCACAAGGATTGCCTTGCTCTGTAGTACTCTCACCAGGAGCAGTATTGGTTGTGGAACCACCACCACAGGATGTTACTAGTCCTAGAGTGACAATTGAGGCAGCAGCGATAGTAGCAATATACTTAATTTTCATTGCACTTCCCTCCTTTGCTTTAATGAAGGTTAATTTTTATAAAATTATAAACGCTTTCATCCCCGGTCTAAAGACACGGGGTTGAAAGCGAATAGCGGCTTGACGCGCCGTGAGAAAAATATTCCTAAATAATCCGAAAGTTTAGTCTGGGTGTTGTAAAATAAAGTAAAGGACAGTTGAGGTCCCAGACGAAACCTTAGAATAGGGTCGCCTTTATGGTTGGTCGGCTATGCAAAAAGGTTTAAAACTGTTTGATTAAGGCTCCACTATTCTTACGGTAACTTCAAGAAACTGGTGATTGTTTTAGAATTCAAAGCAAAGGGGAAAAGGCATCAATACTCCGCTATTGATGAGGCGATCCGGACAGTTAAGTTCATACGCAACAGCTGTCTCAGGTACTGGATGGACAACAAAGGTGCTAATAAATTCGACCTCAACAAATACAGCGCCGTCCTTGCCAAAAACTTTCCTTTTGCCAATGAATTGAACTCTACTGCTCGGCAATCTAGTGCTGAGAGAGCATGGTCATCAATCGTTCGTTTCTTTGACAACTGCAAGAAAAAAGTACCCGGAAAGAAAGGTTTTCCTAAGTTCAAAAAAAACTGTCGCTCAGTGGAGTACAAACAGTCTGGGTGGCAGTTGTCCCCTGACAAGAAGTCAATTACGTTTAGTGATAAAAAGGAGATTGGAAAGCTCAAGTTGAAGGGAACTTGGGAATTGTGGGGTTTTGATAAGAAGCAAATAAAGCGAGTTCGGATAGTCCGCCGGGCTGATGGCTACTATGTCCAGTTTTGTGTTTCAGCTGAAATTAAAGAAGAATTAGATCCGACTGGTACAGCCATTGGGTTAGATGTCGGGCTAAAAGACTTCTATACTGATTCCACTGGAAAGACTGAACCCAATCCTCGTTTTTACAGGACAGTAGAAAAACGTCTTAAATTCCATCAACGCCGGGTTTCTCGAAAAAAGAAAGGCTCTGCTAACCGGAAGAAAGCTATTAATAGGCTAGGTAGGACACACCTTAAGATAAGTAGGCAGCGTGAAGAACATGCTAAGAGACTGGCTCGTTGCGTAATCCGGTCTAACGACCTGGTGGCCTACGTTCGCGCAGCGTGCCGTAAGGCAAGACTTGAGAGTTAAAAATCTAGTAAAAAATCATTGTCTTGCAAAATCTATTAATGACGCAGGTTGGTATCAATTCAGGAAATGGATGGAACATTTTGGAACTAAATTTGGAAAAGTAACTGTCGCAGTTAATCCCGCCTATACTAGCCAAAACTGTTCCGGATGCGGCGAAATAGTTAAAAAGTCTCTATCGACTAGGACTCACATCTGTAAGTGTGGATGTCAGCTAGATAGGGATGTTCCTTCGGAACCGCTTCGCGAACACAACGCCGCAATCAACATCCTTAAAAGAGCTTTGAGTACGGTGGGGCACACCGGAACTTGGGTCACAGACCTAAACGCTTTAGGAGATTTGGCCTCTACTGTTCTTGGTTCCGGCCAGGTTCAGCAAGTCGAGTCGTTGATTAAAGAATCCTCGCGTCTAATGACCGGGGAGTGTCAACTGCATTGTACATGAGTGCTAATTGAAATGGCTTAGACTGTATTGGTTTAAACTGAATTACAACTGAGAGATAACTGAGGAAGAGCTGAGAAATGACCAGTAGCACTTTAGCTACTTTCCCACCAGTCAAATTTCACTCAGACTTTGAAACAGCCCTGCCTCCTAGGAGGGGAAGAGGTAACAGCGAAAAAATTATGTGTACCTTATAGTTATGAAAAACGCTGTATTCTGAAACCTAAAACCTAAAACCTAAAACCTAAAACCTAAAACCTGATAGCTTATAAAACATATATGGAAAACCTTGCTTAGGTAAACTGTATGGAAAGTAGTGATTGGTTGGTGACGAATCAAGGGGACTGTGAATCTTGTGAGATACCTAGTGACTGGGAATGGTCAACAAAACCCTATCGACTCTATCGGTTTCTGACTGACCTAGAGGATACTCTTGATCAGATTAACGATGAGGGCCAACTGCTCCAAGTCATTCGTCCTTTGGTACGTCGCTTACTCACTAGTTCCTATTGGCTACAGGGTGAATATCTTGAACCTAACCCTGACCCAGGCTGGTCGGTGCAAATGCTTTATGATGAAATCAATTATCCCTTAACCGTCCAAAATGTAGTCTGGCTACCGGGAAGAGTGTCTCCCATTCACAACCATGGTACATGGGGAGTAGTAGCGGTGATCAGTGGCCAGGAAAAAAACACGTTTTGGCGGCGTACTGATGACCCAGATTTTTGCGATCGCATCGAACAAGTTGGGGAAAAAATCCTATTCCCTGGAGATATTATTAGTTTTACCTCTGATGCAATCCATAGTGTAGAAGCAATGGGAGATGAACCAACAATTACCTTTAATATTTATGGGGAAACAAACTACGACCAGCGATTTGAGTTTGATCCACTAACCCATACCGCAAAGACGTTTTGAATTAAGAATTTAGAATTTAGAATTTAGAATTGGGAATTTAGAATTTAGAATTGGGAATTATCAATTTAAAGTTGAAGGTTTTCTGTCAGCATACATAATTTCAACTTTAGAACCTAGAATTCTTAATTCTACCTTCTTAATTTTTAATTCACCATTCTTAATTCTTAATTCTTAATTCACCATTCTTAATTCACCATTCTTAATTTACCATTCTTAATTTACCATTCTTAATTTACCATTCTTAATTCACCATTCTTAATTCTACAACGCACCACCCACGGGCTGATATCTTGGTGTAGATGCACAATAGCTTAAGTCTCTAGCTCCTCTACGGATTTCGGCACACCAGCAGTCAAGACTTCATTCCCTGACTCAGTCACTAACACATCATCCTCAATCCGAATCCCAATCCCGCGCCAGCGCTGATCAATAGCTGGCTGACCTTCCACAGGCTCAATATCAGGACCAATATAAAGTCCTGGTTCCACTGTTACTACATTACCGGGCTGAAAAATCTGCCAGTTTTCCCCCTGTTTGTAGCCTCCACTGTCATGGACATCCAGCCCGAGCCAGTGACCGGTGCGGTGCATATATAGATGTTTATATTTCTCCTCTTTAATAATTTCCTCACTATCACCAGCCAGGAGCCCCAAATCGATTAACCCTTCCACTAGGATTTTCACAGCAGTGTCATGAAATTGATTAAAGGGATTCCCTGGTTTAACTTGTGCGATCGCATTCAACTGTGCCTTCAATACCAACTCATACAGAATTTTCTGCTCTGGGGTAAACTTACCACCCACTGGAAATGTCCGAGTAATATCAGCGTTATAATACCCATAAGAACAACCAGCATCAATCAGTAGTAAATCCCCGTCTTGCATCTGTCGATCGTTCTCGGTATAGTGTAGGACGCAGCTATTGGCACCAGATGCTACTATACTCGGGTAAGCCGGTCCGATGGCACCTCGTCGCCGAAAATTATGTTCTAGCTCTGCCTGGATTTCATATTCATAACGTCCAGGTTGAGTAAATGCTCTAGCATGGTTATGGGCATCCACAGAGATTTCCACAGCTTGACCCATTAACGTCAATTCCGTAGTACTCTTAACCCGGCGCATCCCATATAGAATTAAGTTAGTGGATTCGAGAGCCATCGGTCCGGTGCCGTTTTTGGGATAAAGTGCCATCAACCTTTGCCAGTGTTTCAGGATGGTATTATTGAAGGGTTTATCCCGTCCCAAGTGGTAATAAATTCGATCGGCCTTTTTTAAATACTGAGGTAGCTTCTCATTCAACTCAGTAATCGGATAGGTCTCATCCGCACCAAATCTTTCTTTTGCTGCTTCCACACCTGTCCGATAGCCTGTCCAGACTTCTTTCTCTGGTTCTTTCGGTTGCACAAACAGAACAAATCGGTGTTCTTCGTGATGGGGCGCTAGTACAACTACGGCCTCTGGTTCATTGAAACCTGTCAAGTAAAAAAAATCGCTATCCTGTCGAAAATTGTATTCCACAGTATTATGCATAATGGCAACCGGGGCGCTCCGAAAGATTGCGGTTCCGTTGCCAATCTTACTCATCAACTGTTCACGACGTTCTTTATATTCGGTTTGTGGAATCATCCTTAGTTATTTTAGTTGTTAGCTATATTTTTTTTAGCCCAACCCCACCTAGATAGAACTGGTTAATGGCAATTTTACCGTATAGGTTGTCCCAACTCCGACTTGACTAGTTAAGGTAATTTGACCACGATGCAAATCCACAAACTTGCGGATCATGCTTAACCCCATTCCTGAAGAAGACATAGAACCAATATTACTAGCTCGGAAGAACGCTTCAAATAATTGTCCCTGACTTTCGGGCACAATCCCACGGCCTTGGTCTTTTACCTGGAACACAATTTGGTTATCTTCACAAAACATTTCCAAAGCAATCATACTACCCTTCAAGGAGTAATGAGTTGCTAAGGTCAGCAAATTGCTCAAAATTTGCCGTAGGATTTGTTCATCCAGCTCAACTAGGCCAGGGGAATCCTGAGGAATCAAACCGATAGTATAGCGCTTTCCCACCATGATTTGGTGCTCTTCCACTAAACTGCGGCAGAATTCAACCACATCTACTGGCACACAGTTGAGCTGGAGTTCACCGGATTCAGCCTTGCTTAAGGTCAGAACATCCTCCATAATTCGAGTCATTCGCATCACTGATGATTGAATCCGATACAAGTTTCTTTCTTGTTTGTGGGGTGACAACTTAGACCCGTATTTTTGCAGGAGTTCAGCAGCAGTTAAAATAATCGATAGGGGAGTGCGAAACTCATGGGAAATCCTAGCGATTAGGTCAGATTTCAGTTCCCCTAGTTCTTTTACTGCAGACAATAGTTGACCCGCTTGAGCTTCCGCTTGTATGCTAGCGCCAGCTTTTGCTGGCAATTTTGCTCTTTCTACTGCCAATAATTCGGGTTTTTGCTGTTTACTGATATTCCACAGCACAAGAACTACACCCTTGATGCTACCATCTTCTTCTGTAATGGGGGAAGCACTATTTCCCACCGGGATCTTGCTACCGTCTTTGGCAATCAAACCTATACCCTGATCCCTAAAAATGACCCTTTCTTCCTGAAGCACTTCCATGACTGGGTTCTGGAGTGGGGTATCAGTGAGTTCGTCTACAATTTGAATCACATCTGTAATGCTTTGCCCAGAAGCTTCTGCTACTGTCCAGCCAGTGAGGGTTGCCCCTGCTGGGTTAATGTAGGTGATTGCCCCTGTTTCATTGGTAGCGATCACGGCATCATTAGTGGAGCTGAGTATTGTGCCTAGCAGATCCTGCTGTTTGAGTAACTCTTTTTCCAGCTGGTGCCGATAGAGGGCGGTTTCAATCGCTACCCGCAATTCCCGTTCGTTAAATGGTTTGATCAGATACCCGAACGGTGCTGTCTTCTTAGCTCGGGCTAGGGTAGTCTCATCAGAGTGGGCTGTCAAATAGACTACTGGAATCTGGAATTGCTCTCGGATGCGCTGAGCAGCAGTTATGCCATCTATATCATTTGGATCTAAGGTAATATCCATCAGGACTAAATCAGGTTGGTTCTTGGCAGTGCTGCTGATAGCGCCCGTGCCAGAGGTAACGCTATCGGTTACGGTGTATCCCAACTGTATGAGCTGTTCAGCAATAACTTCAGCTGTGATCGCTTCATCTTCAACCACTAAGATGTTTATTTGTGACATTTCTTAGTTATGGAATTGCTTTTCAAGTTACTTTGGGTTGTCCCTTGTCTTAACCTAAAAGCCAAGCCAGTGTGCTCTCCTTACGTTAATAATTTTTTCTTTGGTTGTCTGCTGCCGGTTAGCTAACTGCCTCACAACCTGATAGTTCTATATCACAATTCGAGGTGGGTCTTCAAAAATTTCCTAATGCTTTAAGCTTGTTTAAACAAGTTTAAACTTTATGAAAATTTAATTTTAAACATAACACCATGACTTGTATCTAACTCAACCTCACCTTTGAGTTGCTTAGTAGCTAGGGTATGGACTAACCGTAGACCGAGGGTCTTGGGGTTAGCTAAATCTATACCTTCTCGGATGCCAAGACCATTGTCACTGACCATCAGTTCAAAATAGTTATCCTCATGGCACTTAAAGTCAACAATAATTTCACCGCTATCTCCTTCTGGAAAAGCGTATTTGAGGGCATTCGATACTAATTCATTAATAATTAAACCACAGGGAATAGCCCTGTCAATGTCTATAAATATTTTAACAAAATTAACTTTAATCCTAGGGGGATGATTACTACAGGCGTAAGATTCTAATAAGTCCTTAGTCAGGGATTGAATATAATCTTGGAAGTCAATCTGGCTCAGGTTCTTAGAGCCATACAATTTCTCATGGATTAAGGCCATGACTTGGAGACGATTGCGGCTTTCACAGAGGACCTCCAGGATACTTTCATCATCTATATATCGGGATTGGAGGTAAAGAATTCCTGAAACAATTTGTAAATTGTTCTTGACCCGGTGGTGAATCTCTTTAAGCAGTATGTCCTTGTTTTGAGCCTCTAGAGTTGCTGCTTCTGCTCTGATGCGATCGCTAATATCTCGACCTTCTAGGATTAACAACACTATATTTCCGTTCTCATCCCGCAACGGTTTAACGGAAAACTCCATCGTGATCACTTGACCCTGTAACCCTAGCACCGACCCTTGATAACGGACAAACTCACCCCTAGCTGCTTGAGCGATCGCATTTTTTAAAGGATTCTGGGTTTGAGTAGACTGTGGCCACCATTGGATTTGCCAGAAGGGTTTACCCACAATCTCTGACAGAGTTAATCCGCTAAAGTCAAGGGCAGTTTGGTTGGCTTCGAGCAAGGTACCATCTGGTTGCAGCAGCCATGTAAATCGACTGGTCTGGTCAAAGATGGCGTGGAATTTTCGCTCACTCTCTCCCAAAGCTTCCTCGACTTGCTTGGCTTTGGTAATGTCTGTGACAATACCATCAATGCGTATCGGGTAGCCATGGGTATCGGTATGAATTTGGACGTGATCACGAATCCAGCGCACCTGCCCATCAGACCGCACGATTCGATATTCTAAGTCAATACCGTCAAGTGCCAGGAGTGATTGGGGTGACAACGGCAATGAGTTATTGTTGAAAAAATTGCGCTTCTGCTGAACTCGTTCTCGGTCTTCTGGGTGGATTACCTCTAGCCAAAGATTTGAGTTACCTAAAAAATCGGATATGCTATAACCATAAAGATTATCAACAGCGGAGTTGAGGTAAAGCAGTCTGGAGGTTTGGGGGCGCACGGACCAAACCACATCCTCTAGGGAACTCAAAATACTTTCGAGTCGATTTTGGCTTAACTGTAATGCCAATTCGTTTTTTCCGAGGGCTTCTTGAGCCAGAATGCGTCCGCGAATCTCATTGGCTAGTCTAGAATTAGCAGTTAAGAGTTCAGCAGTGCGTTGTTCAATCCGTCGTTCTAGCTCAAGGCTGGCTTGTCGTAACTTTTGGATCAGCTTCTGATTCTGGTCTTTTATCCAGCCGAGCCGCACAGCCAGTAAGACCACCACTAGAATCCCCAAACTCACCTCTACTGAACCCCCGGTTAAACTCGGTGGGCCAAAGTGAACAGCAGAAGCATAGATTAGGTAAATTGCCCATACTGTGGCACTGGTAACTCCAGCAAGTAATCCGTCGATACTGGCAGTTAGGGCAACAGCAAAGAAAAGAAGTATAAAGGGAGTTGGAACAACAAACCCAAACTGCCGTAGGGTTTCAATCCAGAAAATCATGCCTACTGTCACCACTCCACCAATCCAGAAAGGCGGTTGCAGTCTGGGTAAGGGGCTAGGCAAGCGCATTTAAAAGTTGTAGTTGTAACTCATTAGTTGAATCACTGACCCATCTTGGGATAAATCCCCTGAGCTAATCCTAATGGTATCGTTTTTGGCACGGCGTATGGGTGTGTCCTTCATCAATGTTAAGAACTCCTCCACTGGTAAAATATCACACTGTTCGGCATCAGCCCCCTTGGTTCGGAAATGAGTAGGAATCATGATCTTTGCCTTAAGCACATCAAATGCCTGTTTAGCTTCTTGAGGGTTGTAGGCTTTTGGTCCCCCTCCCACTGGAATCAACGCTAAATCAGGACGCCCGATCAAAATTTTCTGCTCAATATCTAGAGGGGCTGCTGCTCCTCCCAGGTGTAGGATATTGATACCATTTTGAGTCCATTTCCAAGCCACGTTATTACCAAACCGACGTCCACCGACTCGGTCGTGAGGAATACTAATTCCCTCGAATTTTAGCCCATTTACTTGAAAAATACCCGGTTCAAATAGGAGCCGGGGACTCCCCGGTATCCCTTCCGCTGCTCCTTCATCTAGTAGTAGGCTACTGATTAGGACTAAATCTGCCTCTACTTTTGGTGATTTGTATTTAGCCGTACACCCAATGGTTTGGAATGGGTTGACTAAAACTCGCACACCACCCCCAGTAAATAAAAAGCAGGTATGACCAAGCCACTTTACTGTCAATACATTGCGTGATGGCTGTGCTTGGTAAGAACTGAGTCCAGAAGCTAAGCCGGTTGAAAGAGTTGTGAGTACACCAGCACTCACATAGCGCATCAACTGTCGCCGTTTCATGGTTTCTTGGAAACAAGTTTATTTTCACGGAGATATAGAGAGAGTAGCAGATGCTGGCAGCGATTCTAAGAAGTTTTTTAGAAGTTGCTTACCAGAACAGGTCAAAATACTCTCTGGATGAAATTGGACGCCTTCTATGTGTGTATAGTTCCGATGTCTAACTCCCATAATTGTGCCATCATCCACCCAAGCCGTGATTTCCAAGACATCAGGACAGCAGCTACGGTCAATAACTAAGCTATGGTAGCGAGTCGCTGTGAAAGGATTGGGTAATCCCCGAAAAACCCCAACCCCAGTGTGATGAATCTCTGAGGTTTTGCCATGCATCAATACTGGTGCCGAAACAATTTTCCCGCCAAATACCTGACCCAAGGCTTGATGACCCAAACAAACCCCTATAATGGGTAGATTTGACCCCAAAATGCTGTAGATATCACTTGATATCCCAGCATTTTCAGGACGTCCTGGGCCTGGAGAAATCACTACCCCATCTGGGTTGAGCTCGCGGATTTTCTGTATATCAATTTTATCATTGCGATAGACCTGAATCTCTGATGCCACAGGTAATTGGCTACCCAATTCTCCTAGGTACTGTACTAAGTTGTAGGTAAAGCTGTCGTAGTTGTCAATGACAATAATCATGATCGGTTACTCCCCATTGACCATAGGTTGCAGGTCATAGATTATAGATTATAGATTACAGCTTAATTGAAGTCTGCTCTTGTTTTAAGCTCAGTATTCCAATCAGAATTGAGAATATCTCTTCTGTATCCCTAGGAATAGTCTGACTTTGAATAGTTTTGGCAATGTGCTTCCGTTTCCGCTCCAGGATTCCAAATTTCCAAATATCCCCCAGAGTGACAGCACCATAAAGAATTTCAATAGATTCGCTCTCTTCATACTTATCTAAAGCAATTAGTTCTGCTGCTAACTGGTTGAAACCACCATCAATATCTTTCTTTTTTGCTTCTATAATAATCAGATTTTGGTGACTTTTTAATAAGTAGTCTAGGGCTCCCCCTAGCTGATCGTTAATGTCTAGGGGATACTCAACATTGACTTTAACTGGGAGCAGCTTGGCAATTTCCAGGATTAGTGGGGCAATCAGAAATTCCCGTTTGGCAATTTCCGAGGTAATGTTTATTTTGGGAATAATGGTGTAGTAGGTATGGTTGAGCTGTTGAATGATATCTAGGTCATAGTTGCTAGACTTAGGGAGGTCAATTACTTCAATAGCAAAGGAGTAACCAAACTCACCAACAATTTCCTCAGTGGGATTGGTCATCGCAAAATAGTCACTAAATGTATACTTTCGGTTTTCTTTGAATATCGATTTTTTCATAAGTTAATTTTTTAGCTATCAGTTATCAGCTATCAGTTATTAGTTATCAGCTATCAGTTATCAGCTATCAGTTATCAGTTATCAGCTATCAGTTATCAGCTATCAGTTATCAGCTATCAGTTATCAGTTATCAGCTATCAGTTATCAGCTATCAGTTATCAGCTTATGGCCTATGGGCATGCTGTCTTGATGCAATACAGAGTGGTTTTGGGTCTGCGTGGGTCACTTGCGTCCGCAACTGTCTTGATTTTCGTCGTTGATTAAGTATTTATACTCGTATTTTCTGCTTAAGAGCGATTAGCCCGAAGGGCTACGCTACGCGAACGCTCTTTATCCTTGGTAAGTGCTATGACAGTAAGCGACGAATCGCTGTTTTAAGATGTACTTTATAATTTACTTGATCAACAGTCTCTTAGGCTACGCCGCACATCTGTTCCAATATCATAACCAGATAAGCAGGTGCACAAAATTAATTACACATTTTCCAAAACTCAAAACCTTACGATGTAAGGGTTACAGAGATTGGTAGTAGGAAATTAATTTTGTTTAGGTGCTTAGTGTGATGTCTAAGATATAATTAGACCCGATCAGGAGACTGATAATAAACTATGGCATTTAGTGATTTTAAAACTATAGCTGATGTACAGAAACACTACCAAATTAAATACGAAGAAGGAACGTTTATAGTTTCTCAAGACACTGACCCACCCGCAATTTTCTTGAAAGACCTAGAGTTTTATAAAGAAACGATAGATGTATTCAGCTCGGAAGCCTCCCGGAGTGAAATCATCATTTCTCCCTTGTTGCGAGAACTCTATAAAAAATACTATAAAACCTATGCTTTCTGGATTCAAAAAAGCATCTTTTATGACCAAGTTCTGTCAGGGACTCCTGACTACATATTTTCGACAAAATCAGAATTAGGAAAAACGGTTTTAGAAAAACCACTGGTTATTATTATTGAAGCGAAGAAAAATGATTTTCAACAAGGTTGGGGACAATGCCTTGCCGAATTGGTAGCTTCCCAAAAACTCTTAGGTGCGCTTTCCGTTGGCGAATTTAATTCGCCACGGGTCGCACCTCAAGATATTCAACGTCCTGTTTACGGCATAGTTACTGATGGTAATTTATGGCAGTTTGGACGATTAAAAAGGGATATTTTTACTCAAAATATCGAAAATTTTACCATTGATAAATTGTCCCGATTATATGGAGCATTAGACTATCTTATCCTGTTAACGGAAAAGTATCCTAATAACGAGTAATATTCGTTATTATCTTGAACTCTTCTAATTACTGTCGGCCATTAATCTCACCCTCCCCGATCGCTCGGGTGAGACGTGAGGCAACTGCTTGAGGTGCGCTTGACCCGTAATTAAATTCGCCACGGGTCGCACCTGTTCAAGGCTAAACTTCGCTCAAAGCCTTGCTAGTCAATCAATTTACTCCACGTTTGTGCTCCGACGATACCATCAGCCGTTAAACCCTTTTGTTTCTGAAATCTGATCACAGCACTTGCGGTGCCTGAACCAAAGATACCATCTGCCTGAGTTCCCACCCGACGTTGGAGATATTTTACCGTGGTACCTGCAGCATGATTAGGTCTAAGTATGGGTTGCTCAAGAATCTGATTAATAGTCTGCCATGTCGTCGAGTCACCAATACCAGTTTGGTTAATTCCTACAATAGCTTGAAATGTTTTTATTGCTGCGATAGTCGCCTGACCAAGAGATCCATCTTCTACTAATGGCTGACCAGCAGGACTTTTGATTTTTAGGCGATTGAGAGATTTTTGTAATTCCAGCACATTATCGTCAGAGGAAGATTTAGTAGTTGGTGGTTCTTCTCCTGTTAATCCTTGAACAATTGCATTAGCCAATGCTTCTGGATCGTAGAGTTCCATATCTTTCTGGGAATCACAAAAGCAGCTTTCTATTAGAATTGCTGGCATATTGGTATATCGCAGAACATATAAATGAGAGCCATTTTTAACCTTTCTATTGAAGTAACCCAACTCGACTATTTTTTCTAAAACTGGCTGGGCAATTTTTTTGGCAGTATCACTAATCGCAAATACTTCTGTTCCATTAGCTTGACCATTAAACCCATTAAAATGAATTGAAACAAACTGATCAACTCGATTAGCATTGGCAATATTGCACCGTTGCCGCAGTGAGCTGCCCAAAGTACTCGCACTTTTAGGCTTGCATTCAACTACCTGATGTCCCAAGTCTCTCAATTTGGAAATTACTCTCGTTCCGACGTCCCTAGTCATTTTATCTTCTACTCTGATACCTTGAGCTCCTGTATCAGCGGGCAAGTTGTGACCAATATCAATTCCGTATTTCATGAAACCTTCTGAATCTCTCTAATTAGCCCTTTTATCCAATTCTCTTCTATCTTAGTCGATGTGAGCCAAGGGTCCTTAACAAAATTTAATAAACTGCTGTTAATTGGAAAACTCACACTGAACACTTGTTTTTTTTCTAAATTGATCCGGATCAAGAAATCTTAAAAAATAACGTAAGCTATCAGCTATAGCACTACGCACTATGGTTAAGACAAATGAATGAAAAATAAAATAGCTCAATCCCTTGATTAGTAAGCTTTTTTCTTCACTATTGCGCTTCATGCCTATTGCTAGCATGCCTGGCGCGTAGCGCTATATCAGCTTTCAGCTTATGTGCTATGCACCGCTACGCGAACAGCTAATGGGCTACAGATGGTGCTACTAGATCGGTACTTTTGAATAAGCGATGCAGCGCCTTCATGCGGGGGTTTCCACGGGGCTTACAAGGTGCGGACGCAGGTTCCGCACACAGACCCATGCGCCATGAGCGACTGCATCAAGACAACAGGTAACCATTTGTTTAATCTGAGTTAAGTCACAGGCTAGAACCCTGTTCCACAAAGCTGTTCGCCCAGCGTGAGCCTTTAGCTGACCGCTGAGCGCTGACCGCTGACCGCTGTTCGCGTAGCGTGAGCTTTTAGCTCACCGCTGAACGCTCAATGCTTACCTGAACTTTAACTTGAACCTTGAGCAGAGCATAAAGTAATGGGCAATAGGAAATTGGCTGACAATTCCCCATTACCCATTATCTTGTCTTAAATTACCAACTAACTAGCTGTAGCCGATACTTTTTAGCTACCAAAGTCTACCAAAATAGACCAAGGCCCGCTAATGCAAGATGCTTTCACATCCAGGGGGTATCTCCCAAAGCTCTGACGGAATATCCCGCGAGCGCCATAAAAATGTCAACAAAGTTGGTTACACCGGGATAGAGAGCGCAACTATTAAACCCTTGGTTTTCGGCTTTAATTTAAGTTACATAATAATCCCTGTCGGTGTTACCCTAATTTAAGTCTAACAAATAATAAGAGTTTTTGGTAGACTCTGCGACATTTTCTTGTGCTGTTTACTAACCTTCTTTTCGGGTAGTTGATAGTAAAACCCAGGCTTTTAGATTGCTACAATGCTACAATTTAACTGTCACTGTCTTAACCTCGGTGTATTGCTGCAAGCCATACTCCCCAAGTTCACGACCAATCCCAGACTGTTTGAAACCACCGAAGGGAGCAGCGGCATCAAACACATCGTAGCAATTCACCCAGACAGTACCAGCACGGACATTGTTTGCGATCGCATGAGCTTTAGTAATATCCTGTGTCCACACGGCTGCTGCTAAGCCATACATGGTATCATTTGCCCGCTTAATCGCTTCATCAATATCTTTGAACTTAATAATGCTCATCACTGGTCCAAAGATTTCTTCTTGGGCAATCTTCATCTGATCTTGGACATCAACAAACACTGTCGGTTCGATGAAGTAACCGCGATCGCCAACTCGGCCACCACCACACAACATCTGAGCTCCTTCCTGCTGACCAGACTCAATATAGCTCATCACCTTATTGAACTGTTCGAGATCCACTTGGGGACCCTGTTCTGTGTTGGCATCAAAGGGGTCACCAACTGTGCGATTTTGCGCCCGTTTCACGCACTTGTCTACAAACTCGTCATAGCACTTCTCTTCCACAAACAGCCGGGAACCAGCACAACAGCACTGTCCTTGGTTAAAGAACAGGGCAAAGTGAGCGCCCTCAATGGTTTTATCCATGTCAGCGTCAGCAAAGACAATGTTAGGACTCTTACCACCAAGTTCTAGAGTGACCCGCTTGAGGTTACTCTTAGCAGCAGCTTCCATAATTAGATGCCCTACCTCAGTGGAGCCGGTAAAGGCAACTTTATCAATATCCATATGATGTGAAATCGCAGCCCCAGCGGTTGGTCCATAGCCTGAGAGAAGATTCACCACACCAGGAGGGAAACCTGCTTCGAGAATCAGTTCACCGATCCGCAACGCTGATAAAGGAGTCTGTTCCGCCGTTTTCATCACCACGGTGTTACCAGCTGCCAATGCTGGGCCTAACTTCCAAGCTTGCATCAACAGTGGAAAGTTCCAAGGAATAATCTGACCAACCACTCCCACAGGTTCATGGCGCGTGTAGCAGAAGTAGGGTCCGTTGATCGGAATTGTTTTGCCTTGAATCTTATCTGCCCAGCCAGCATAGTACCGATAGCAGCCAATGACTAGGGACAAATCTGTATTAAAGGAATCACTATAGGGCTTCCCATTGTCTAGGGTTTCCAGCCGTGCTATTTCTTCCTTGTTTGCTTCGATTAAATCAGCTAGCTTGTAGAGTAACTCCCCCCGCTGGGTGGCAGACATTTTCGGCCAGTCTCCACTGGTAAAGGCTGTCCTAGCCGCCACTACTGCTTTATCAACGTCTGGGGCATCAGCCTCAGCCACATCACAGATCACCTCTCCTGTAGCAGGGTTAATCGTCTCGAATCGTTTCCCAGAGACGCTCTCTACCCATTCGTTATTAATCAGCAGCTTAGTTTGGCCGATTTTGACCGTTGGCTGTGGTGTTGTCTTTGGTGTAGGGGCAGTGACCATAATTGTCTTCTGTCGTTAAGTTTATTTTTTATCACATCCTTAATTCCAATGGTGGATTGTAAACTGAAAATTTAACTAAAAATATATATTTTATTAATATTTTATTGCCTAGTGTTAACTAATTTTAATTTTTTGCTTAATTTTGTTAACACTTTAACTATAGTACCCCTAATTATCCCTATGGTAATATCTATAGGGGTTCTGATATTAATGAGGTTGTATACACTTATTTTTTACCTGTTCCCTATTCCCTATTCCCTATTCCCTGTTCCCTATTCCCTATTCCCTATTCCCTGTTCCCTATTCCCTATTCCGGAAAATCAAAAACTTGTGTACCTAAACTATTTGATTATTTGATAAATTCTATAAGATATTACTATCTAATCACCCATTATCAATATTTGGCTGAACTCCATAGGTTTTAAACTTGTCTATAACTATCTGCATTTCTTCATCACTCAATAATTGAGGTTCTCCATAAATCTTGTTAACGCTGAGGATTTTGATATACATTTGAGCCAAGGTTTCTAGCTCTTGGGCGACTTTCAGAGCGTGGCTTAAATCTTTGCCACAGGCAATCATACCATGATTTTTTAACAAACAGGCAAGGGAATTTTCCAGTGCTTTTAGGGCGTTGTTGCTAAGTTCTTGAGTGCCAAAGGTAGCATAATCAGCTACTTTTATACTGCTCCCACCTGTCCTAGCCACCATATAATGAAAGCTGGGTATAGCTATACCCATACAAGCCAATGCTGTAGCATGGATGCTATGAGTATGGACAATAGCATTGACATCAGTTCGATTCAACAGTATGTCATAGTGAAATCGCCATTCACTGCTGGGTAAATAACGATTATTCTCAGCAAAAACAGCTTCTTTGTCTTTGCCGAAGTAAATTTTGCATAGTTTATCAGGAGTGAGCTCTTCGTAGTCTAGTCCACTGGGAGTAATTGCTATTGCCTCACCGATACTGTCTCTAACCCTGACACTCACATTACCACTGGTACCTTGATTGATACCAAGACTGTTCATGCGAAGACAAGTATCAATGATTTGCTGGGCGGTTATGGTTTCAACAGGAATTGACTTGATGATCATACTAAGTTGCACCTGATCCAAGAATTTGGGGACTTTTTCAACAATCCTATCCCCCTTGAGCACCACAAGGATATAGCAATCCTAATTCCTAGGTAAACAATGCTCCCTTAGTTCGTCAGTTTGAGTTGCAAACTGTCACTGTTGAGGAATCATACAAGATTGCTATAAAAACGGATGCACTGATAATCCAAGCCAATCTTAATCTTTTTATCGGTATTCTTACCCTTGCTCCAATCACAATCAATTGCTATTTATAGCCATGGCAATTAATTTATTGACAATAACTACTATTCTTCAAGAGCGACCCGTGATGGCGAGCAATCCCTTGACCGTAGGTCACGCGGGGCGCGTTCGCCATCACGGTCAAGGGCACCGAAGCATTTTCACCCTCCTGCCCCTCTTTCTCCTTTTAACCATCTTCCCCATCTTTCCGCTTTTACACTGTTTCACAACTCAAATCGGATTGATACAGCATGAATTAAAGCCGAGGAACACTCAACAACAAAAGTCGCCTACCACTATGGCAAAAGCAATAGGCGACTAACTCCTCTCTATGGATTAGATAATTACATCAATTAGGTAACATTGGCAACAACAGAGTGGTACTTGACCAGATCAGCGATCAGCTGTTTGGCTCTTTGACAGTAGCTTGAACATCCACGCTCTGAACACCTTCAACCTGGATTGCCAAAGGTGCAATCTGACTCAATTGATCATCAGACGAGACTTTTCCTGAGATAGTCACAATTCCCTCTGCCGCTTCAACTTCTAACTGGCTATTGGGGAGATTGGTTGCCAAATTATTAAGTACTAAACTGGCTAGTTGCTGATCTTCATCAAAGTTTTCTAAGTTACCCAAGGCTTGATTTTGCTCTTGAGTAGTTCCAAGGTTTGCCTCGATTTCCTGTTGGGTTCCTTGGAGCATAGCATCGCCTTGGTTTCCTTCAGGCCGTAAGGTAACTAGTTCTTCATCTTTTTGATCTATAGAGTAGGAGGCTTCATCACTTGTCTTAGCATCATCGCAAGCAGCAGCACCAAACAGAATCACTCCACCTAGTAAAATTGGCATCAACTTATTCATCTTTAGTTTCTCCTTGTTCTCTACTTTTATTTACTCCAATCGAGTTCGGTTAATTACTTATTGTTTAGGTAAATTCCGACGTTTTAAGCGTTAAGAAGTATTAACTAAAACTTGACACTATTAAAGTCTCGAATAAACCTGACTAATAAGTAGTCAAACGAACGGGATATAATTACCAAAAACACCAAATTTATTCAGCAGGTGCGCTTTCCGTTGGCGAATTTAATTCGCCATCTGAATTTTGCATGACTCCTGTTGGTGCTGGTTCCGATTGAGCATGAGATCTTGACGGTAGAATTACATGGTCAACAACATGAATAATGCCGTTATTAGCTTTAATATCTGCTTGAGTTACCTGGGCATTGTTGACACTAACATTACCGTCTTCACCCACTTGTACTGTCACTGATTTTCCAGCCATAGTGGTAATTTCTCCCGACTGGATTTCACTGCTAGGAACTGCACCACTTACAACATGATACTTTAGCAGCTTTACCAGTACCTCTTTGTTTTCTGGTAGTAGTAGACTGTCTAAAGTATTTGCTGGCAGTGCAGCAAAAGCATCATTGGTGGGAGCAAAAACCGTGTAGGGTCCTTCACCTGCTAAGGTTTCCGTTAAGCCTGCTGCCTCAATTGCTTTGACAAGGGTTTGGAATTGATCATTGCTCGCAGCTTGCTCTACTAGGTTACTGGTTGTAGATTCAGCCTCAGTAGTAGCTGGCATTTCTACCTTTTCACCCTCTTGAAGGGGTTTACTCAAGGAATCGGGGGCGCTTTCTACTATAGACTCAGTAATAGACTCAGTTGCACCATTGAGAGCATCTTTAACTGAGTTTTCTGTTTTTTCTTGCGCTATTGCCGGGAAACTGATCAGAGCACCTAATCCCAGAATACCTGTTAGCAACTTAATGCGAGTTTTCATTTAGATAATCTCTCCTGAATGCTAGGTATAGTTGACGCTTTCCAACTAAACGGCTTCATAGTTTGAGATTATTACCCAAAAGTAAAAAAGTCGGTAAGGAAGTTAGAAATTAGGGAGTAGGGAGTAGGGAGTAGGGAGTAGGGAATATGGCATCAAAAATTATCACAATTCATTCCTACACGGATCCCTATATAGCATTTATCGTAGCTATGAGGTACACATTATTTTTTACCTCTTACCTCTTCACCTCCTGGGAGGGGTTAGGGATGGGTTACTCTTACCTGCTCCCTGCTCCCTGCTCCCCGCTCCCTAAAAACCAGAAATTTGTACCTCACAAGTCGTAGAATTGCTATATGATTTCAAAAGAAAATCCCAACCTAGAAGCTATTTTCCTAAACCAGCGGTAAACGTATCTGAAAGCAGCTACCAACCCCAACCTGAGACGTAAGGGTTATTTTCCCCCCATGACTGTGAGTGATTGCTTGAGCGATCGCAAGTCCCAACCCCGTGCCTCTCTCTCGGCGAGAACGAGCTTTATCCGCACGCCAGAAGCGATCAAATACAAACGGCTGATGTTCAGGGGCAATACCAATGCCAGTGTCCTCAATCATGACCAGGGCACAGCGATTCTGTTTGGCAACAGTAACAACCACTTTTCCTTTAGGGGGTGTGTATTGCAGGGCATTCTCTAGCAAGTTGGAAAATAAACGGGTCAGTTGCCCTTCATCCCCAATTACAGACACTGTTGTCAGGCACTTATATTCCAAATAAATCTGCTTATCTTGAGCAAATGATTCTAGCAATTCCACCACATTCTGCAAAACTGTATTGAGGGAAATTGGGACTGACTTTCGGGTCGGGATTGACAAGGCTGCATCAGTCCGAGCTAAAAATAGTAAGTCTTCTGCTAAGTAGCTCATCTGATCTGTAGCGCTAGCAATAGCCACTAACTTCTTAGCATCCTTGGGATGAATTCGCTCAGGATGATTTCGCATCACATCCACAGAGGCTTTAATTGCTGTCAGAGGACTGCGCAATTCATGGGAGGCATCAGCAGTAAACTGTTTAAGCTGCTTAAAACTTTGCTCAATCGGCTCAAGAGCTTTCTGGGTCAGCCAAAGTCCACCGATACCAACAAACCCTAGAGCGATCATTCCTCCCATTCCTAATCCCCAAAATAGTTGGCTTTGGACAATTTCTACATCTTCTGTGGATTGACTGGCTCGAATATAACCCTCTAGGGATGGCTGGCTTGGTTTCGAGGTGTCTTTAAAGACAGAAATTGTAAAGGTCCTAATTGGCTCTGATGTCTTGGGGAGTTGTAGAGTCTTGGAACCCAGTTTTGGCGGGAAAGTCAATACAATCACACCTCGCCTTGCCAATAGTTTCCCGTTAGCATCAAACCATTCTAGGCTTTGTTGGTCTCGGTTAAAGATATCTCGCCAGGGGACTTCATCAACTTGTTCAATGTATTGACTCCCTTTCACTTCTACTTCAGTAAATGATGGGGCTGCGGATTGGGCTAAAGTCCGTAGTTTTTTGTCAAGTTGCTGGTACAGACTCTGTGTTAAAAACACATACACACCCGCACCAAATACACTTAAAATTGCCGCCATTACCATCAGGTAATACAACAGAAGACGCCAGCGCAAACCTTTAAACATCTGGTAATTAGTAATTAATAATTAGTAATATAAAACGCATTTAAAATGGGTTTTATCAAGGCACAAGGCACAAGGCAAAAGGCACAAGGCACAAGGCAAAAGGCAAAAAACGCACAACAGCTTAATCGGTAATTAGTAATTAGTAATTGGTAATCCCTAACTGACCCAACTATACTTGATATCATTCCTTACTTCAGGAATACCTTAAACATTCAACCTTCTAACCTACCAACCTGCTAACCTGCCAACCTGCCAACCTGCAACTTTCAACAGTAACAACTGAATAATTAGATTAGGGATTTTCTTTCAGACGATAACCCAAACCATAGACTGTCTCAATCAAATCAGAGGGAGCTCCTGCTGCGTCGAGTTTTTGTCGTAAACCTCGGATATGAGCTTTAACGGTTGCTTCTTCTGGTAGTCGTTCAAAGGACCAGAGGTTTTCCAGGATTTGAGCACGGCTAAACACACGGCGAGGATGGCGCAGGAAAAATTCTAGCAGAGCATACTCTTTTGGACTTAGGGACAAGAGGTTGTCTTTATAGAAGACTTCACAGGTACTGGGGTCAAGGCGGAGGGAATCCCATTCCAGTACAGGTGGTAAGGTAGTATTTCCCCGGCGCAGTAAGGCCCGAATCCTAGCTGACAATTCCCCTAAATCAAAGGGTTTGACTAGATAATCATCTGCACCAGCATCCAGTCCTAAAATTTTATCACTGATGGTATCCCGAGCCGTCAGCATTAGAATGGGAGTAAGGTCGCCTTTGGAGCGCAACTTGCGGCAAAGGGTAATACCATCCATCTTTGGCAGCATCACATCTAACAAAATTAAATCATAGCTGAAGTTCTCTACTAGTTCCCTACCCACTTGACCATCATTGGCAACATCCACGACATAATGCTGGTCGGTGAGGTCTTCAGCAAGGGCGTCAGTAATCCGCTCATCATCTTCTACTAGTAAAATCCTCATCTTCAGTACCTCTAACTCTAAATGATTACCTGACTTTTATCTTTGATTATGACCAATTTTTTGACAACTGTAGAAAAATTCGGGAGTTTTCCATGACACTGGCAAGATGATTGATACTAACTCGGGTTAATCACTTACCAAATATAGAAGTTATAAATTGCGTGATGGACTTACGCCCTTGGGGTTTTAGGGAGTAGGGAGTAGGGAGCAGGGGAGAGGGTTTGACATTTTTTGTATAACTAAATAATCTCCAATTTAAATGAGCAATAGCTTATAAAGCAAACTAAGAAAACTATAGCAAGTATTATTTATTTATTTGAGGTGCCAACTCTTGCTAAATAAAACCCAGAGATTTGTACATGACCGAATTTAAAACCGCTGTATTTAGGTGTAATCAGGGATTATCTTCCGGATCGAGTATTGATAGCTCTGTTGATATTGATAGAAAAAAAACAAGCAGCAATTGATTATGAATTTACCACCCAAAATCCCTAGCACGGCAGAGGCGTTAGAGAGGGCGCTTAACCTCTTGGGAAATCGTGCCACTGGTAACTTAAAGCGTGCTAAACAGGAGCTAATTGACCTCGTAGGTGAGTATCCCACTCCTGAGGTTGCCACGATCTGGAAAAAGAATCTGAGAAAGAAATTCGCTCAGGCTCAAGATTGGGAGTTTGATACTACAGTCGGCAAAATCATTACCTTTACGGACTTAGGGGTAGAGGTGGAAACTAAGGATAATACCAATTCTAACAGTTATCAGTTTTGGTTTGTACCCTATCGTAAAATCAGCGGATTTACTGTCTCAAGGCCACAAAACATTCACTTCAGATATCATTTTCAAAATCCCCATTGTGAGCAGTACCATGTTCAATTGCATCTTTTGGAACAAGACCTTAATCAGTGGTTTCGATCTAATCAGGTGATATGTCCTGCTAATACCCTGAAACACTTGAAAAACTTGCTGATTGATAAAATTGGCAGAGCTTAATCTCAATTAGCGATCGCAAGGGCCCTGATGGTAAATTTACCTCAGGGTGATCAATTCTAAGATTAAGGAATTGGCAAGACGGGCGATGGCAAGTTTTGATAGAATAAAAGAGGGAAGGAATACTATCAAGTAGAGTTGGGTAATTTAACAATTATCAATTAGCAATAGACCTCTGATCAAAGTATTTTTGGATACTGTTATCGTCAATTATTAATCCGAAGTTCCCTGTTCCAAGCTCCGAAGTTGCCGACAACTGCGCCGAAGTCTCATTAGCAATTATTCTCAATCATGGCACGACTTACCCAAGGCCACTGGGAGGGTTAGCCGATCAGAACGATTATGATCAAATATGATCGAAGTGTAAAGAATTATTTCGATCTGCTTCCATGAAACGCATTGTACTGATAGCAGGATTTGAATCCTTCAACGCTGACTTGTATCGCAAAGCTGCTGAGTTAGCCACCATACGCTGTCCGGAACTGGATATTAGAGTATTTAGCGATCGCGAAATCACTGCCAACCCTGATACTGTAGACGCTGCCCTCCAAGATGCCCAAGTCTTCTTCGGTAGTCTACTATTCGATTATGACCAAGTGTTATGGTTACGCGATCGCATCCAACACATTCCCATCCGCTTGGTATTCGAGTCAGCTCTAGAACTGATCAGCCTGACTCAAATTGGTCAGTTCAAAATTGGGGATAAACCCAAGGGGATGCCCAAGCCAGTAAAATTCATCCTCGACAAATTCAGCAACGGTCGGGAAGAAGACCGCTTAGCCGGTTATATCAGCTTTTTGAAAATTGGTCCGAAGCTGCTGAAATATATTCCTGCTAGAAAAGTCCAAGACTTGCGTAATTGGCTAATTATCTACGGTTACTGGAATGCTGGTGGCTCAGACAATGTGGCATCTATGTTCTGGACTCTGGCAGAGAAATACTTAGAGCTGAAAGTCGGAGAAATTCCGCCACCAGTGGAAACTCCAAACATGGGGCTACTCCATCCGGACTACGACGGGTATTTTGAATCCCCACGACAATACCTAGAATGGTACAAAAGCTTCAACGTTAAACAATTAAACCTTATTGGGAAAAGCCCTACCAGCCCGCTAGCTTCTCAACACAACCTTAGAGAAAACCCTGTTGTCGGGATTCTGCTTTATCGCAAACATGTAGTTACAAAACAACCTTATATTCCCCAGTTAATTCGCTACTTTGAGGAAGCTGGATTAACTCCTTTACCCATCTTTATCAATGGTGTAGAAGGTCATGTAGCCGTGCGGGATTGGATGACATCTACTTATGAAACCCAACAGCGGCAACTGGATAACGTAGAAACTCCTTCCCTGTCTAAAGACGCTGTAGAAGTTGATGCCATTGTGTCTACCATCGGTTTCCCGTTGGTAGGGGGTCCAGCTGGTTCTATGGAGGCAGGAAGACAGGTGGCTGTAGCTAAACGTATTCTCACTGCTAAGAATGTCCCTTACTGTATTGCTGCACCCCTACTGATTCAAGATATTTACTCTTGGACAAGACAAGGCATTGGGGGGTTGCAAAGTGTCGTTTTATATGCATTGCCGGAATTGGATGGAGCAATTGATACTGTACCCCTAGGTGGTTTAGTCGGAGAAAATATTTATCTGATTCCCGAACGAGTTAAGCGACTGACTGGACGGGTAAAGCGTTGGATTCAACTCAGACAAACCCCACCAGACCAAAGACGAATTGCAATTATTCTCTATGGTTTCCCTCCTGGGTATGGAGCAACAGGAACAGCAGCCTTATTGAATGTACCGCGATCGCTTCTTAAATTCCTCCATACTCTAAAAGAGCAAGGTTACACTGTTGGGGAATTACCAGAAGATGGGGAAGAACTAATCCGCTGGGTGAAAGCAGCAGACGAAGGCTTGAATGGTGACAGCTTTAATAGTGACAGCTTGAATGGTGAATGTTCTAACCAGCAACCAGCAACTAGCAACCAGCAACCAGCAACCACAGTTAACGTTAAAACCCTACAAGAATGGCTAGGCTACTTGCTAACTACCCGTATTGAAAAACAATGGCAATCCTTGACTGGTACAGGAATCAAAACCAATGGGGATGAGTTCGAGATTGGTGGGATTGAGTTAGGAAATGTCTGGATTGGGGTACAACCACCCCTGGGTATTTCTGGAGACCCGATGCGGCTGATGTTTGAGCGAGACATGACCCCACATCCCCAGTACACTGCCTTTTATAAGTGGTTACAGAATGATTTTGATGCCCATGCGGTGGTACATTTTGGCATGCATGGCACCGTGGAATGGTTGCCTGGTTCGCCCCTGGGGAATACGGGGTATTCTTGGTCGGATATTTTGCTAGGAAATATCCCGAATCTATATATCTATGCCGCCAATAATCCTTCAGAGTCAATGTTAGCCAAGCGTCGGGGTTATGGGGTGTTGATTTCCCATAATGTACCCCCTTATGGTCGGGCTGGTTTGTATAAGGAGTTGGTAGTGCTACGGGATTTAATCTCGGAGTATCGGGAAGATCCTGAAAAGAACTATGCCTTGAAAGAAGCAATTTGTAAAAAGATTGTGGATAGTGGGTTAGATACCGATTGTCCCTTTGAGGATGCTAAGGGCTTGGGAATTGCTTTCAGTCCAGAGAATGCCCAGATGTTTAGTGCTGATTCCTTCAATCGCTATCTTGTCAAGTTGTACGATTACCTGCTAGTGGTCGAACAACGGTTGTTTTCCTCTGGGCTGCACACTCTAGGTCAAGTGCCTGATTCGGAACAGTTAGGGTCTTACCTCCGGGCTTATTTTGGGGAAGATGTCCCGGAAGCAATGGTTAAAGCCATTGTCGATGGAGAATTTGAATCCCAAACACCCGAAGCACGTGAACAGGTCGAGGATGAGAAGGTTGAGGAGGCGTTACGGATTGGTGAGTTGTTGATGCAGACTGGGGAAGAGTTGAGCAATTTGTTGCGGGGGTTGAATGGGGAGTATATTCCTCCGGCTCCTGGGGGGGATTTGTTGCGGGATGGTCCTGGGGTTTTGCCAACAGGACGGAATATTCACGCTTTGGATCCTTATCGGATGCCCTCTCCAGCAGCTTATGAACGGGGAAGGGAGGTGGCCAGGAAAATTATTGCCCAGCATCTTGAGGAACATCAGGAGTATCCGGAAACTGTTGCGGTAATGCTATGGGGATTGGATGCGATCAAGACTCGTGGGGAATCCTTGGGCATTTTATTGGAGTTAGTAGGTGCAGTACCTGTTAAAGAAGGAACGGGACGGATTGTGCGGTATGCTTTGATACCCTTAGCTGAGGTGGGTCATCCTAGAATTGATGTGTTGGCAAATCTCTCAGGGATTTTTAGGGATAGTTTTGTCAATATTGTTGAGCTGCTGGATGATTTGTTCCGTAGGGCGACTGAGGCAGATGAACCGGAGGAAGAGAATTTTATCCGCAAGCATGGGTTAGCGTTGCGATCGCAAGGGGTAGATAATGTTTCTGCTCGCTTGTTTTCTAATCCAGCCGGAGATTATGGTTCTCTGGTCAATGACCAAGTAGTCGATGGTAATTGGGAATCGGGAGATGAATTAGCGAATACATGGCAAAGCCGCAATGTATTTAGTTATGGACGGCAAGATAAAGGTCAAGCCCGTCCGGAAGTCATGGAGCAGTTGCTAAAAAGTACCAGTCGTATAGTCCAGGAAATTGATTCAGTGGAATATGGGCTGACGGATATTCAAGAATACTATGCCAATACTGGAGGCTTGAAGCGAGCAGCCGAAAAGCAAGGGGGTAAGACCGTTAATGCCAGTTTTGTGGAAAGTTTCTCAAAGGATACTACACCCCGGAAGCTAGAGGATTTGTTGCGGTTGGAGTATCGGACAAAGTTACTCAATCCCAAGTGGGCTGAAGCGATGGCCAATCAGGGGTCTGGGGGAGCTTATGAGATTTCCCAACGGATGACAGCATTGATTGGTTGGGGGGGTACAGCTGATTTTCAAGATAACTGGGTGTATGACCAAGCAGCAGATACTTATGCCTTGGATGAAGAAATGGCCAAGAGGTTGCGACAGGCAAATCCTGAGGCATTTCGGAATATTGTAGGCCGGATGTTAGAGGCAAATGGACGAGGATTCTGGGAACCGGATCACGAAACCTTACAGAAGTTACGGGAGTTGTATGATCTCGCCGATGAGGAGATTGAAGGCGTGACGGCTGTAGGATAAGAGAGTGTGGAGTGACCGGGTGTGGTAATCGGGTGTGGTAATCGGGTGAAAATCTTGCTCGTAGTCATCCCGATTCCTAAACCTGAAAATCTTTAACTTACTCGTTGACCCTACCCTCGTTGACCCTACATCCGTTTAGCCAATCAATAAGAGTGTGAGTATAGTTCTTTTCTCCTAACTATACTCATTCACCAGATGTTATGGCCTTTGCCTGAATAGCCTTGTTCGCTAGAGTCTTTAGTTTGCTTTTCTAACTCTTCAGCTAATTTGGCAAATTTTTTCATTTCATCAATTAATGCTACTGCTCCACTCTTTTGGCTTGTTGATTGTTGGGACATCGATGTTTATCCTGATAATTTTACTTACATTAGCCGCACCGTAGATTTACTCATATAGGAACTCTACGAAATTGGCTCTCTATTTTTATATTTCTTGCGACAATAAAAGAATCCGGATTAACTCTGGTATTTTAATATGAAGCAATCGCTAACTAAATAGGCAAGATTATAAAGTTTTTGATTACTATAGCAATAAGCATAATGGTTCGGATTTGCTCTGATTTTAAAATTGACAATCAACAATAGTTAATGAACAATGGTCAATTTTTAATTAACCAATGACTAATAATACCCATTCACACTATAATTTTTACCCATGGCAACGGAAATCGAACGAAAATTTCTAGTTAAAGGCGAAGAGTGGCGGAAACTAGGCACTGGTAGTGTTTATCGCCAAGGTTACATTCGTACAACTAACCGCACTACTGTCCGGGTGCGCCTGGTGGGAGATCAAGGATATCTTACTATCAAAAGTCCCAAGGTGGGTTTTTCTAGAAAAGAGTATGAGTATCCTATCCCAGGCTCCGATGCTCAAGAAATGCTCGATACTTTGTGCCAGGGTCCACTAATTGAGAAAACTCGTTATAAAATTGAACACGCTGGCTTGATTTGGGAAGTGGATGAGTTTGCTGGGGATAATCAAGGATTAATTTTGGCAGAAGTTGAACTAACTGATGAAAATCAGGACATTGAACTACCAGAATGGATTGGAATTGAAGTATCTGATGATCCGAGATACTTCAATTCCAATTTAGTTCAGCATCCCTATACTCAATGGTTACACAGAATCTAGGCTATAGGGTGTGGGGTGTGGGGTATGGAACAGAACTTGGATTTATATATCAGGAGTTGTTTTAATCAGCGGCTTCCGGTAGTGCTGGCAGATGGTCTACTAATTGCTCAACAGAGTCTACATCGATGGCCACATCCATTAACTGTTCTAACTTTTCGACACTCAACCCCTTCACACGAGCTTGAATCTCAGGGGATAGGTCTCCAAAGCGCCTGTGAAGCAATCGTAGTAGCAGTCGCTCAGCTTCTTCCTGACGACCTTCTTGACGACCTTCTAAAATACCTTCTTGACGACCTTGCTTAATGCCCAACCTTTCGATACTCGTGACATACTTCATGTTGACCTCCTGTTCGTACTGGTTAAGTTCTTCACTAAAGGCTTGTTCTAGTGCTGAGGGTAAGTGCATTACCCAGTCGATGAAGTGATATAAGTTTAGGATGTCTTGTCGCTGATACCCTTGCTGGTACAATCGTCTGGTCAGAGCCATTTTCCAGATTTTCCGTTGCTGGCCATCACTGCGAGTATCAACTGCTTTCAGGTGAGCCATGATCACCGTGGCAAAGGGATTGGCACTTTGTTCTAATTCTGGCCACTGCTGTTTGTAGTCTAACAGTTTCACCATCAAAAAATTGAACTGGATTTTACAGCCGAAGATTTCGCTACTGTATTGGGTTGGTCGCCACTGGGGGTTAGCATCACTCAAGACTGCTAAACTAGCAACCGGTCGATTGTAGCGTCCGCTAATCCGATGGTGGTAGGTGTACATCCGTTTGGCAAACTCCGTCTGTTTTTTCCCTTGGACTTCCACATGAATTAGGATCCAGGCTTCTTGACCATTGTTGAGCCAGACCTTAACCAATTTGTCAGCCAATCGACGTCCTACTTCCGCGTCTCGCACCACCTTTTGCAGTTCTTTGTCGAGGAATTCACAAGGGCGAGACCAGTTAATTTCACTGTGAATGTGGGCAAAGCATAGGGCAATGAAGGGCTCAAAGTACCATTCCAGGGTGTCTTTCCAGGGGGAATCATAGTCCGCTGCTGGGTTAATCATTAATTTTCTCTAGCTGAGCTGATTCATCTAATTAATCACCAAACCGACAAAGGCGACTCGTCCTTAAGCTGTAGGATCCATTAATCATCCACCCTACAGGTAACGTTAATGCTTAAATCCTGATCTAGCGGTTTATAGCCTAATGAGGTACACAAAATCTTTACCTCTTCTCCCTGCTCGCTGCGCCCTAACACCTAAAAATTTCTACCTAACCTAATTGAAAAATTATCAACTTATTCTTTATAAAAACACAAATCACCTGCACCGAATCTAGCGGTATCAATACCATGTAAAATTTATCAATTTGAACCACTAGCAGCAATCAAAGTATTATCTTAAAATGGGGGAATACTAATATCAGTAAACCCCTAAAATAGAGTATAGCCATCGAAAATTTCGAGACTATCCGCAATTACAAAGATGCCACGATTAGCTTCAGGATTGACTTCAAAAGTTGGTTCAAAAAATCCAAGTGGTTCTTCTAGGGTAAAGATTACTGCCTCTAGCCCTTCTACTTGCCCATCATCGGCCACCGCCAAGCTAACCGTTGCATTTTGTTCTGTCAGCTTAATGGTAAAACCGAACAAATCTGATGCTACCGGAGGTACTACTATTTCTCCTCCTGTTACTGCCAAAGATTCCAGATTGAATTCTAGTATTTCAGGAGCAGTGACGGTTACAGTTATTCCTTCTACTGGTGGAGCTTCACTCAGGCTAAGGTTAACATTAGCAACAGTTCCCTCAGATTCGATTAATAGTTTAGGAGAAGTACTTAGGCTAACTTCTGGTAAAGAATCTGGACTATCTTGAATAGGGATAACTTTGGGAGTATCCCGAATTAGAAACGTGCCACGATTAGCTTCAGGATTGACTTGAAAAGTTGGCTCAAAAAGTCCCAGTGGTTCTTCTAGGGTAAAGGTTACTGCCTCTAGCCCTTCTACTTGCCCATCATCGGCCACAGCCAAGCTAACCGTTGCATCTTGTTCTGTCAGCTTAATGGTAAAACCGAATAAATCTGATGCTACCGGAGGTACTACTATTTCTCCTCCTGTTACTGCCAAAGATTCCAGATTGAATTCTAGTATTTCCGGGGCAGTGACGGTTACGGTTATTCCGTCTACTGGTGGAGGTTCACTCAGGCTAAGGTTAACCTTACCAACAGTTCCCTCAGATTCGATTAATAGTTTAGGTGTGGTACTGAGGCTAACTTCTGGTAAAGAGTTTGGATTATTTTTACTATTATTTGGTTTAAATTTATTGGGTTTAAATGCTTCTTTGAAGACTATGTTCAGTGTCATGTTTTTCCATTATTTTAGAGTACGTCATGCCACAGCCATAATCGAGTTAAACGAAAGAAAAATTATCTGCACCCAAGCTAGTTTAATCAGTACCCTGTACAATTGCTAAATATCCATGCTAGTAGCAATTAGGGGTTTTATTGTTGGCTGATACTGACCTCTTCAAAGCCAATACTCAAACCAGCAATTCGACTCAAATTTTTTCTATTCGTGAAATCTTTAACCATATTAGCAAATTTAAAAATTTATGCAACCCCAATTCATAATTGGTTTGTACCTGGGTCACTAGGAATGGTTTTGTTAGCACCAGAAGTAGCAAAGAAGTGATCCGTTAAAAACCGCATCGTCAGACGCGCTTATGGTTTATATTTATTAGTAAAAATATCTTACCGTTTGGTATAGATAAAAACTCTAAAGTATTTTCCTTGAAGAAGCAACGCCAGTACTTATCAAGCAAATAGGGCAAGCTTGATATTTTCGGCAGGTTTTTGAGGTGCGGACTTAGTTACTATAGCGCCATAGTTTGGTTAGCAACCCTTAGTTAACCAACCACAGTCATCTAGCAACTTTTTTTGCCATGCTCTGATAAAAATGGGGGCGGTGGGACTTGAACCCACACGACCGTTTAAGGTCAACGGATTTTCATTCTCCCGTAGCTTTCGCTACTGCCATAGCTGGCTCTTGAGAATTGGACTCTCCCTTTACCCTCGGCTTTACGTTAGGGTAGCTCCCGTCGAGTCTCTGCACCTTCCGAGAGGTTTTCCCGGCTTGGCTCAGGATTGCCTTATCTGTTACCAGACTTAGGTTTCCCTGAGTTTGAGAGCATTCACATGACAGATTTCTCCATCAGTGCTCAATTTCCTTAAGTCCGTAGCGTCTACCATTCCGCCACGCCCCCTGGTTGATATCACATAGCTGTGGGTTTTGATTTACCCATCAACCACTGTGATTTCACTGTTATCTATTTAACCATGAACTGAGCCTACTATGCAAGTATAGTATTGAAATTTTTGAAATTTTTAAGATGGGGCAAAGTCTGCCTCTGGGGGAACACAGGGCAGCATGTTCGACCTAAGGTAATATAGTAGGGTTGAGCGATTGACCTGCATGTCACGCTACGCGAACGCATTTTTGTCTTCTGTGTCCTAAACCAAAATTCTATGATTACTGCGATACTATACCTGTCTTTGGCAGGAGCCTACTTATTGGTATTCCCTCTCGCCATCTATCTCTACCTACAGAAACGGTGGTACGTTGCTAGCTCCTTCGAGCGGGGCTTCATGTACTTCCTGGTCTTCTTATTCTTTCCAGGTTTATTACTCTTCAGTCCAATCTTAAACCTCCGCCCCAAGCGGCGTCAGCCACAAGGGTAAGTTAGTTACTTAAGCGATCATTAGTAATTCATGCGACGAATTGACGCGATTGGAATTGCCCTTGGTATCTTTGCTGCTGGCGGCATAGCCTACTTGATCTTTCAGCTCGCTGGGTACGATCAAATCCAAGCCGGGATTTGGAGTCAAGTCCTCTTGGTTGGGGGGTTATTTGGGTGGGTGCTAACCTACCTGTTTCGAGCCCTGACCCAAACCATGACCTATAACCAGCAGGTGAAAGACTATAAAGATGCTGTCCTGCAAAAGCGACTCGAAGAAATGACACCAGAAGAACTTGCCCAACTCCAAGCAGAGGTGGAACAGGAAAAGCGTTTGACCAAGGCAGAGGGCGATTCCTCCATATCCCCCCTTAAGCAGGAGGGGCAGGGGCAAAACTAGATGACGAATGACCAATGACAAAAATTTCCGATTGCTTCGGATCCCTGAGATCTAACTCCCAGTGTGCTCTGATTCCTTTTATTACCGCTGGGGATCCCGATTTAGAAACCACAGCCAAAGCCTTGCGGGTACTCGACCAATCCGGTGCTGACATCATTGAACTGGGAGTACCCTATTCCGATCCTTTGGCCGATGGTCCAACTATCCATGCTGCTGCTACTAGAGCATTACAAAAAGGTGTGCAGTTGGATGATGTGCTGGCAATGGTAAAAGACGTTAGCCCAGAGATACAAGCGCCAATTGTCCTATTTACCTACTACAATCCCATTCTCAACCGAGGGATTAATTCCTTCTTAGAGCAGATTGCTGAAGTGGGGGCGAAAGGGTTAGTGGTGCCTGACTTACCCCTGGAAGAAGCTCAAATCTTGCTGAAACCTGCAGCAGAGCTTGGGATTGAAGTGATATTGTTAGTGGCACCAACTTCACCAACAGAACGGATTGAAGCGATCGCTAAACAGTCTCAGGGCTTTATTTACCTGGTCAGTGTTACCGGTGTCACCGGGATGAGAACTCAGCTGCAATCACGGGTAAAAGACTTACTCAATCAGATGCGTGGTGTAACCGATAAGCCCATTGGGGTTGGCTTTGGGATCTCCCAGCCAGAACAGGCTAAGCAGGTCAAAGATTGGGGGGCAGATGCAGTGATTGTCGGTAGCGCTATCGTAAAGCGTTTGGCAAATGGCACCCCATCAGAAGGGTTGTCAGCCATTGGGGACTTTTGCCAAAGCCTGAAATTAGCCATTAGGGAGTGAAGCCATCAGTAGTAAGTAGGGGTTGGCATTTACTGTCACGGTCTAGGATAGCGATCAGAAACTACTGAGCGGATTAATCCTTCGTATTTAGATTCTGTTTCATATCCAGATCGGTTCTCGGATTGAAATTCTTTCTGGGATTTATCGATTTCGTTTCCAAACACTGTTACGAAATCCTCTTTCATACTGATAACTGTCCAACCACGAGCCTCGGCCTCCCGCAGAGCATTCTCCGCACCTATATCATATACATATTCGCGGGGATCATCGTGGTGAACCAGCATCATCAAAGCTGGCCCCTCCTGCTCGTCAGTGTACTGAAGCATTTCTAAATCACCATCGGAATTACCAACTGTAATAATTGGTTTTTTACCAATGTAGCGGTCAATGTCCACTACTTTACCTTCGTTATTATTAATCGGTTTGACCAATATTGGCGTCTTAACCAAAACATGAGAGCCATCGTCTTTGGTAATAAACTTGGTTTGGACAGTGGTACCAATAATATTTTCAGGGGGAACACCGTAGGCATCTTCGGCATAGGAGCGAATGAAATCAAGTCCCGCCCGAGAACAAATATAGACCTTGAAATCATTACTGCTGAGATAATTGACCAGTTCAACCATGGGCTGGTAAGTAACCTTTATGTATGGCACTCCAAAGTCGGGATGCTTTGAATTATCCAGAAAGAACCTCGCCTTCTGTTTATAGTCTTCCGGTGTTAATCCCTGGAGTTTGAGGTCTTCAAAAATGGCATTCCTTTTAGTGGAAAAGGCATTCCCTAGCATATCTTTGATAAATAACCCGTAAATATTTTTTGGTTTTTCATTCCACAGGGTTCCATCATTATCAAAGACCGCGATGCGTCCGCTAGGACGAACGTAGTTATCACTGTTGGGATTGGTAACCTCTTGCACAAATTCAAAAATCCTTTGCTTAGCCGCACCCTGATTCCAAGAGACTAAGGGGTCATAGTCGGCAGCAGCAGGAGGACATCCAAAAAAACCTCCTAGGCAAAACACTGATAATAGAATCGATAGGAAAACTAAGAACGTTCTTTTTTTCATGAGCTAAGATTTCTCGGCTGTAATTGCTGATCCGCTTCAAGGCAAACAAGGCTATTTTTACCGACCAAACCAATCTTGTCAATAAGCGCTATGCGCAATGGCTTTAGGCATGCATGCTAGAGGCAAAAGTTGACGTGCATTAGCGCACCGAGGGAGTAGGTTTTTACATTTATAGTCAGCTGATTGCTGTTCGCGCAGCGTGTCCGTAGCGCATATACTTACAAAAAAAATAGCCGTAGAAATACTATCCACGGCTATGTCAATCACATATGTCAGAAGTTTCCAAAACCCTTGGTGAAGGGGGGAAACCCCCCCAAAATTTAAGGTGTTATGGCAACAGCCAATACTTGGTCATAGTCGTCATCACTTCACCTGGAATATTAGTCGGTTCCAGAGGAGTCCATTCAGCAATCTCGGCATAGCCTAGGGCATACAGCATCTGCATACTCTCAATTACTGATTGACGAGGACCTTTCAGAGTGTGCTGAGTTGGTTGTTTCTTGAAATTGCGAGTAAAGGTTTCTGACATCGTGATAAAGTTCAACTTGGTTTATATTGATTATTGTAATGATTATATTTTTATTTGTCAAGGGTTTTAAAAAGTTTTTTTTGAGAGTTTTAGGGTTCGTTAAAAAAAGCTATTGCATAGGATGGGGAACGATCTGCTGTAAATGCGTACATTGGATTCGAGTTTTTCAAAAATATTCATACTATGACTAAGTATATATCATTTTCATTAAACGCCTGTAGTGGATTGGTTTCATAGTTCAAGCCACCATACAAGATAAACTTGATCGAGCTGATTACGAATTATAGGCCATAAATTGTAAGGTGCTGTGAGGAAAAAGCCAGATCTTTGCGAATCCCAACACCGAAAAAAATAGACCAAAAAAGATTACTAATGCTCCAGCAATACGGTTCAAAACAACCAAATATATTGGGTTTAATAGTTTTTTCATCAAACTGAGGAAAGTCACTAATATTAACCACCAAAGGGCTGAACCCATGAAAATACTGGATAGGATTACAGTCAATAAAAAAACTTCATTATAGTCAATCATATTAAAAATTTCTGACTCAGTTATTAGGATACTCGCTACGATTATGCTTTTAGGATTTGTTAGGGCAAAAAGTGTCGATCCCAGATACGTTTTTATTAATCCTGACTTTTGCATATTATCTGCATTAATATCGGATATATCTTTGCGGATATTAGAAACTCCAAAGTAGCAGAGAAAGAACCCACCTATTATTTCTAATATTCCAAGGTGAGTTGATAATAAGGATTTAACCGCAACGAGTCCTGAAAATCCTATAAAACTATAGGTAGTATGAGCAGTAGCCGCTCCTAGTCCTGTAGCCAAGCCATACTTGCTACCATAAGATAAAGTATTTTTTGTACAAAGGACTGCGTTACCACCAAAAGGCAAGGCAATAAAGAAGCCTATAAAGATACCAGATAGCAATAATTTTGTAATCATTAATCACCTATTTAACACATTAAAATTATAAATTAAGTAGGTGGGCTTAATTATCCGTAAAATAGCGATTGAGATTCAAAATGCTTAAAAACCCTTTAATAAAGGCTTTCAGCTTCATTTTCGTATTTTTTATTTTAACGTTTATTTATGCCCACCTACTTAACACATTAAAGAAGTGGTTTTACTAAAACTTCTTCACATAAAAAAGGAGCCGGAACATAATGTTCCCCAAGGAAAGAAATAAATTTTTCCAAATTAGATCGATCATTAGATGCAACAAGTTCATAAAAATTAGTGCTATTCCAGATCATATACGCATATTTAAAGTGATAACTTATAGAATATACTAACTCATCCAAGGTCACTTGACATTGTTCCATCTCTTCAAGGATCTGCGAAACTTTTTGATCGATGTCAGCTTTAGTAAAGTAATGGGGCTTAAACAGGTTATCCTTTAGATGTTCTCTCCTTTCATACTCATCACGGACAGGATTAATCAGCTTTTCACAAAAGATCATTAATCCATCACTTTTAAGTAATCGCTTCACATATGCAATTTGAGCTTTACGATTAGGATCATACATTTGAAATGTTGTATTTTCATAGATGACATCAAAACCATATTTGAGATAAGGACGATCGTTTCTTGCTGAAATATACTCAGGGGTGATGTCTGCAAAAGGTCCGATATAAAAATCGGAATAGCTGTGTTGGCAAAGCTTATGGAAATTTTCTCCATTGGCTGGATTTGGAGAGTCAGTTAAAGTCCTAATCATGCCTTGGGAATATTCAGCCAGTGTTCTTGCATTTGTTCCATCTGCTGAACTTGTCTCATAATAAGTAAAAGGATTTTTCTCATCTTTTAGTCGGTGTTTTGCTAACCTTTGTAGAGCTACACCGATTCGGCATTGCTCTTCTATAAAAAAGGGAATACTGGCACAGAGATGTTTATAGAATGTTCCTATATTGCGTTGAAATACAGTATGATATTCTCGGTATTCATTGCTTTTACTTAAAAAGTCAGAGGCTGCATATATGCTTTGTGTAGGTGCTTGAGATGTACCCGCAGCAATATTCTCAAAATGGTTCAGGAGAGAGGTTACACGAGGCCCTTTAAGCAAAGTAGCTCTGATTTGATCATAGTCAAATACTTCCATATTTAAAAAATATAATGAAGAACAACAATATCATCTGCATATTTTGTATTTCTTGTCAATGCGCAACTCCTAGTCATCTCAACTGGACATTATATAATTAAACGAAAACCAATGTGAGTCGTTCCTGTATCCGGTGATTGAGACTCCCGAGCAGCAGGACGATAGCGACTACAATAATTAGGAGCACATAAGTAAGACCCGCCTTTAATTACATGTTTAGCAACACCCGGTTCTCTGGGGTCGAAGCTTTCTTTTTGATTAGGTCCTATAGGATTAAGACTGTGGGCTTTGCCATTGTGACCGATGCTATACCAATCTGAAGTCCACTCCCAGACATTACCAGTTATGTCATACAAACCATAACCATTGGGTTCAAAAGAACCTACAGGTGCAGTGCCGGTGTGACCATCAGCTTTGGTGTTGAAAAAGGGGAAGAATCCTTGCCAGGTATTCGCCTTCTTGGCGGAGTATTGCTCACCCCAGCTGTAGGTAGCATCATCGAGTCCACCGTGAGCAGCATATTCCCATTGGGCTTCTGTGGGTACTGACTTGCCTGCCCACTTAGCATAGGCTTGAACGTCTTCATAGGCAACATGGACGACGGGATAGTTCTTTTTACGTTTAATGTTGCTCTTCGGACCAAAGGGATGTTGCCAGTCAGCTCCAGGAGTCCACTTCCACCAGCTCAGGTAACCCACAGGTCTAACCCCATTGTCCGGCATCTGAAAGACTAGGGAACCAGGGGCCCGTTGCTCCTCTGTTAAGTCGGGAAACTGTTCCGAAGAGAGGGGGCGCTCTGCTACTGTAATATAACCCGTTTCCTTGACAAATTTGGCAAATTTCCCATTAGTGACTTCGTATTTATCGATGCAGAAGCTCTCAACGGTAACATCGTCCGCAGAGCGCTCGGAAGGATAGTAAACGTCGGAACCCATCTTGAAAGTGCCCCCAGGAATGAAGGTCATACCTTCAGGGCAGCTATTTACGGTGGGAGATGCCTTGACTGGTGTGGCAGTGACAAAGACTAGGCATACTGTCAGGAAACTGAGAAAAAGTTTGAAGAGAAGTAATTTTAACCAAGGAGTCTTCATTGTTGAGTCAGAAAAGCTATTAGTACGTAAGTATTAAGCGGTCAGCGATCAGTTTAGCTATCAGCCGTTGCCCAAAGACCAATGGTACCTCAAGTAGCGTGGCCATAGCCCATAAGCTGAATATCACTAAGCCACTCCATAGCCTGTGTAAGGACGTTTATAACTGGGATGTAAACCGAGAATAATATCGTCTTTTGGTATACCCATTTCCACCAAATCTTGTGCCAAATCAGCTTCTGTCATATTTCGCTGAATCCAAATTCTACCATCTTTGATATCTAAATGGATGAAACAGTTATAAACTCGTTTGAGTCCATCCCAGCCGATATCTAGAAGTTGATAATGGTCATGTTCTGTATCAAAAATAAGTTGACCTTCAATCTCTGAATCTGAATTATTCGCTTCTAATGTGGCATGATTAGTTAATAGTTGGCGAATTATTAATCGGTACTTTTCTAATTTTTCCATTCGATTATTACCTCTTCAACAGGCTTGTAGATGAGTAATTTTACTTGATAAACCTTAACGGCTTCTTGGGGCAATTTTTATTGGAAGAATGATTCAAATGTATCAACAGGAACTCCCAGATAAAGTATTCTATCTGATTCGCTCATTTGTAATGCTAGACGATAGTTTAAAAATTGACCTAGTGCCGCATGAAAATCTGTAATTGCCGAAGTATTGAGGAAACTTTTTATTTCAACTGCTATTTTTCGTTCTGCTTTTTGAGCTGCTATAACTTTATCTGCTGCTAAATCTATTTCAAGCTTAACTCCCTCAATTTTAATTTTTAGGGGATCTGCTGTGATAATCCAATCGTCTTTTCGGAGTGCTTGTTTTACAGCATCATGGAATAGGTCTTTGGCAGCCATTATTTTTTCTAAAACTTTTAGCACTATTATCCTTCAATAGTGAGCGGGATGCTTACCGCAACAAAGGATAACCGTTATAATGAGTAGTAGACTGACACAGCTAAAGTAGTAGAATATATTTTTGGTAAAAACTTTAATTGACAAGGGATTGAGGGATTTTTCTAAAGCACCATTTTAGTTGTGTCAGTCCAGTGGGTTTCATTTTCGGGCAGGCAGGATGCCCACCCCAGTCATTTCATCCCTTGATTCAGCAATGCTTGGTTATTCAGGAATGACTGTATCTTCCCGGAAAGCCAGGTTCTGAATTCGCTCGTCCAATGCCGGGTCAGTATCAGGCTGATTAAAGGCATTAGCTGCCGTGGGGAAGAATTCATTGAGGTATTCTGCCAGGGCATCCTGCTCGGAACCAAAGGAGGCAAAATTGGCAAAACCATCGAAAGGTTCAGAAAGCGCACCATCTCGGACCCCGTTTTTGTTGAGGTCTTCTTCAGCATCTAAAATCCCATTGCCATTGCTATCCGGCTCACCCCAGAAATCAACCCGATTGAACAAAGCTGCATTGGCACTCAAGAAGGTGGATAAGGGAGCGCCATCAGCCACGTAGCTAATGGTAACACCACGAAAGGTGCGGCTGGGATCCCCTACTAATTCACCATTTTGAGCCACTATATCGATAACTTGGTCTTGATCGTCCAGGACAACCAAAGATAGAACCCGATCATTAGCAGGACGAGTGCTATCAAAGCTAAATTTAAGCCGACCGACTTGGGGAAACTGGCCGGGAGTCGCACCTGGAGCTGTTGCTGCTACCGCATCCTCGATGGTTTCCAGCAATTGATCCGCTGTGACAGTAAACAGGGTAACTCCATTATTGAAACGGAGGGAGTTTGTGATGTCGAGTTGGGAAACTTCCCCTTCTTCCTTGCCCACTTCAGGATTGGCTGCTGGGGGCAACAGTTCAAAGTCATTGGGGTCGATGCCACCGTTAGCAGCGCTAATCACCCCGATGTTGGAACGGATGCCACCTCCATTTTTGAAGGAAAACACGGTTGTAGCATCTACAGTTTTGGCATAGGCCAGGTTAGCATCAGCGGTTAGGTTACCCAGGTTGGTTTCTTCGGTGCGGACAAAAGCGCGATCGCCCCGCAGGAAAACTTTGGTATTGCCAAAAATATTGCTATCCTGAGTACTGATCACTTCATCCAGGGTATTGGTAATTTCTACAACCTCTGGATCTGGGGTTCCTCCTACCGCTTCAACTCCTTGATCATCTGTGGCGTAGGCTCCACTAATGTTGGGGTCAATACTGCTGGGAATCAGGATACCGTTTGCATCAAAGTCCACCACCAGACGACCCACATACTTATAGGTGGCATCCGTGTTCACAACAGCGATCGCATTTCCATCTCTATTGGTTTTGAGAATAGGATAGGAACCGCCACTGGTATCTCCCAGCCGAAGATGATCGGTGGCATCAGAAAGTAAGGTGTGAGACCCTCCCGCCACGATTATATCTACATCCCGCAAACGAGGGGCTAACTCATCCCGCTCAATGGTCAACTGTTGCATGTGAGCTAGGAGAATAATCTTGTTGATGCCTGTAGCCGTCAGTTCATCCACCGCAGTTTGGATGTTAGCAGCCAGGGCATCATAGTCTGTTGGATTTTCCGGGAACACCGTGACTCCATCAGAGGAAGAGATGGTAGGCAGAAGGGGTGTGCTTGCTCCCACAATACCAATTTGCTCACCATTGACGGTGATCACTGCAGTCCCCGCAACCTGTCCTGCCGGAATAGTACTGACTTCTTGACCGTTTGCACTAATAAGGCTTGATAGGTTAGGGTCTGTGCTGAAATCCAGGTTTGCACTGAGATAGGGAAACAGCGCCCCACGGTAAGCTCCATCAGGTTGAATGATATCCCGCACTTCCTTGCTGCCGAGATCGAAATCATGATTCCCAAAGGTGGAAGCTTGGATACCGAGTTGATTGTGGATTTCGATATTGGCATGACCAATACTAGCTTCTCCGACAGGGGTCTCGTTCAACCTAGGATCGCTGCCCGCAAACAGGAACGGACTGGGAATGTAGTTGTCTCCAGAGGAGAGGACAAGGGTATTGGGGTAGTCCTCCTTGAGAGCATTCAGGACGGCGGAAAACCGAGGAGCATCTTCCAATGCGGCCAGTCCAGCCTCAAAATCTGAAGCATGGAGCAGTTGCAGGGTAAAAGGCTCTGCATCTGAGTCAACCACCTCTGGCTCAGGGTTACTGGTGCCTGTAGAGCCTATATCGGGGATGGGTCGATTCTGTTGTGCTATCACCAGGTAGGCAACGATGGCCAAAACTAGGGCGATCGCGACTGCTACCCCTATTTTCCAAATACGGTTCCAATTCATTAAATATACCTAATAGCTTATCTGTGCCTTGTTTACCCTATCAAGTTATTGCTTTTTTTTGGGCGTTGCTGAATTATATAATGGTTTCACCAGGAAGGGGGATTTTGTGATATTTTAAATAATAAATAAGAAGCCTAATTGATAACTCCAACATTGTCTTGATGCAATAGCGAGTGGTTTGTTCGCGTTCGCCTTTGGCGTGGCCTATGGCCAAGCGTGGCCATAGGCCAAGTTACCGTAATATAGGGTCGCATTATTCAAAAATATTTAACCATTTTATGCATAACCTGCTAACTATAAAGTTTCACGGGGTGACAAGGCAATTGAAAGTCATACAGGTGTTAGGTTTTAGGGGTT
>NZ_CEYLVT010000033.1:0-46508 GCF_982860115.1 Moorena sp. | reverse complement strand
CATATTCCCCTCCTGGGAGGGGTTAGGGGTGGGTTCCCATCTCCCCATCTCCCCACACTTCCCTCTCTTTCCCTAATTCCCAATGACCCAGAAAGCGATAATCCAATTACAAGGAGTCACAACAACCTATCCCAACAACCGAGGTTTGTTTAACGTCAATCTAGAAGTCAAGTCAGGGGACTTTTTATTTATCACAGGGCCTTCTGGTGCTGGTAAATCCACATTGCTAAAATTACTCTATGGTGAACAGCGTCCCACCCAAGGTAAAGTATTTGTCGATCAATTCAATGTTGGGCAATTACGAGGCGATCGCTTGTCATTCCTACGCCGTCGCCTGGGGATTGTTTTTCAGGACTACAAACTAATTCCCAAGCGCACTGTTTCAGAGAATATCGCTTTTGTGCTGTGGGCACAGAGTTTTACTCGCAAAGAAATTAAGCGACGCCTAACACCAACCCTTAAATTAGTGGGTTTGCAAGACAAAGCCAACTGTTTTCCAGAGGAACTTTCAGGAGGGGAACAACAACGGGTAAGTCTAGCTCGTGCCATTGTTAGTACACCGCCGTTGATATTAGCTGATGAGCCAACAGGTAACCTCGATCCCGACAATTCGTGGCAGGTATTAAACATTCTCAGGAAACTCAATCACCTAGGCACTACAGTTATTGTGACAACTCATAATGAAAACTTAGTCAGAATCTCGAATCAGCCAGTAGTACAGCTGCGCGAAGGTCGTTTGTATTGCCCTTTTTAGAGGCAATAGTTTACGAAAAATCACACATTATGGGTGAGGACTGGGCTCAAGCATTGTTGTTCAATTTTCTTAGCACTCTCGGTCAGTCCTGCTCTGACTTGTTGGTATTCAGACTCAAGCAGCGCAAAAATTTCCGCTGCTCCAGTGATGCTTTTCGACCTCCCCAGACTTTCCAAGTCCTGACACAGTTTGGAGAGATTTATCCCCCCTAGGGTAGCGCTACTAGACTTTAATGTGTGAGCCGCAATTTCCATGGCTTTTGGATCTTCTTCAATAATTGCTTGAGCCATGTTTTTTACTAACCTCGGAGTATCTTTTAAGTAAATTTCAATCAAACTAACCAAGCATTCCGCCCCCCCTTCTCCGATACTGTCGATTAAGGATTGCACAACCGAAAAGTCAACAGCTGGATCAGCTAGTACTGGGTTGGGAGGTTCACGATGGTGCGGACATTGACTCAAGGCACGGACTAACTCTGGTACCTGGATCGGCTTGCTAATGTAATCATCCATTCCTGCACTCAGGCACATTTCTCGATCCCCTTCCATCGCATTAGCAGTCATGGCAATAATCCAGGGGCGTTCATGAGCTGGCCATTGTTCACAAATGTGTTGGGTCGCAATTAAGCCATCCATTTCCGGCATCTGGACATCCATCAAAACCAGGTCATAGGGCTGACGACTAAGAGCTTGGAGTACTTCTAATCCATTCCCTGCGACATCAGCCCGGTACCCCATCCGTTTCAACAGTTGCAGGGCTAACTGCTGGTTAACGATATTATCTTCAGCCAACAAAATGCGCAAAGGATGCTTTTGCGCCATTTCAGTGTCAAGTTTTAGGTGTTGAGCAGGTGTGCGCTTAATCTTGATCGGCTGTCCGCTCATCACCTGGGTCAAAACATCGTAAAGCTGAGATTGCTTAATAGGCTTGTTTAAGACAGCTGCAATATCTAGCTGACTCTGATGATGCTTTGTATCTGATTGACTCATTGAGCTGAGCATTACCAAGGGCAAGGCTTGACCTTCAGACTCCTGGCGGATTTTCGTTGCTAGGGTAAAACCATCCATCTCAGGCATGTACCCATCAAGAATGGCAATGTCAAATTTATCCCCCTGACTGAGCCAATCGAGAGCTTCTCTACCTGATGCTGCTGTCTGGGTAAGCATACCCCAAGACTTGGCTTGCTCGGAGATAATCGTGCGGTTGGTCGCACTATCATCCACAATCAGCAGCCGCTTTCCTTCTAACAATGGCTGAGATACTGGCAGGTTAGGTTCCTCGATCGGATCAGGCTGTTTAGCCAATACAGTGAAATAGAATTTAGAGCCTTGACCAACTTGACTCTCTACCCAAATCTTGCCACCCATCATGGTGGTGAGCCGTTGACAAATGGCCAAACCAAGACCTGTGCCTCCATATTGGCGAGATGTGGAGGAATCCACCTGAGAAAAAGACTGGAACAGGCGGTCGATCCGATCTTCAGGAATGCCGATGCCAGTATCCTTCACCACAAATTGGATTTCGTAGATTGAAGATTGGGTCGAAGCAGGAGAAAATCTGGTGGTGTTAGGGTTGCGGGAGGAAATCTGGGGGTGAGGCTGTGAAAATACTCTCGTGTTGTCTCTGGTGTTGTTCTGTATTCCGTTAGTTCCCCTGACCCCGTTGATATACTCCGTCTGGTCAAATCCTCCTTGTAAAGTGTAGTCTTTTCCATTGGCTAGAGTAGGGAAACTCAAAGAGTAATGTTTTCCGTAGTCAGAAGCAGACGCCAACGGGTAGGAGTAGTTAGCAGTATTGCTTTGTTCTTTTTCTTTGCCATCAACCCATTGCTCTGTGCTCACTTCTCGGGCGGTTACAGAAACTAACACTTCCCCGGTATGGGTAAATTTAATCGCATTCCCCAACAAATTGACTATAATTTGGCGCAGCCGAGTCACATCTCCCACAATCATAGGTGGAGTGTTGGGATGGAATAGATAAGCTAACTCCAATTTTTTCTCAGCTGCTTTTGCCGCCAACAAGTCTAGGGATTCCTCAACGCAAGTGATCAAATTAAACGGTTGTTCTTCTAACTCCAGCTTTCCAGACTCAATTTTGGAAAAATCCAAAATATCATTAATGATGGTGAGTAAACTATCCCCACTATTGCGGATCGTTTCCACAAAGTTTCGTTGCTGGGACGTTAGCTCTGTATCCAGTAGCAAACCTGTCATGCCAATCACAGCATTCATAGGAGTGCGGATTTCATGGCTCATAGTTGCCAGAAATTCGCTTTTTGCCTGAGTGGCCGCTTCGGCAGTTCTTCTAGCTTGCTCTAGGGCGAAATTTTGCTCAGTCAATTGCTCTCGTTGGCGGGTTTCTTGCTCAAGCAGGTGAGCCTGAGCAATAGCAATCCCTACTTGGTCAGCGACAGCTTCGAGTAACTCAATTTCATCCAGACTCCACTGACGAAATTCATCACACTGATGTATTCCAATCACACCATTCGGTTCCCCCTGATAAGAAGTACGAATTAGCAACATGGATTTGACTTCAATTTGCCAACATATTGGGATCATCGGTTTAAGAAGGGGGTCTTCGTAAACATTAGGGGAACTGATGGCTCGGTCTTGGACTAACAACTGCTCTAAATAAGGATTCCCCAGAATCGGAATTTCTAAATCCAGTATCGATAGATAACCCTTTTCTAAATACTCAGCCACTGTAGGAATGCGAGGATAGGGTTGGGAAACATAGGTATGAATGGTGCAACGATTGACCTGAAACACTTGACCAATTTGTGTGGCGGTGGTCTGAAAAATTTGTTTAGTGTTTAAACTTTGGCGGATTTCTTGGGTCACCTGTTTGAGTAGCATCACACGAGTCAGTTGCTGGTGTAATGCCTCCTCGGCTTGCTTTTGCTCAGATATATCAATCGATACACTTAATACCGCTGGCATGTGGGAAATTGCTAAGGAGAAGGGAATTTTGGTAGTTTGGATGATACGCTTTTCTCCATCGGGATAGATGATCGTCTCTTCTGGAAGGTGTGTCGGTTCTCCACTCTCCAATACCTGCAAATCCGCCTCTCTAAACTCGAAGGATTTTAAGAAAGACTGAGCAAAATCTTCATCCCGATGGTATAGTAACTCATCTACTGTCGTACCATAAGCTTCCGCAACTGCTTTGTTAGCTAAAAGAAACTCTCCATCTCGATTCTTGGCGTAAATGAAATGAGGCACTAAATCAATAACTTGACGCAGTTGTTTCTCACTTTCTTTCAGATGTGACTCGCTTAATTTACGATTTGTAATATCTCGGATAGTGCCAGAAGTCCCTGTGATAGTACTGTCAGGATCTAGGGTTAATTGTGCATGAATTTCCAGCCAGCCCGAGCCGCCATCCTTGGTAAGATACCTTAGTTCCTGCTGATAATACTCCTGTTTGTGGGTAATTAGGGATTGAAACAATTCAATATTAGTTTGACGGTCATCAGCATGGAGATAATCAATAAAGTTAGTACCAATACTATCTGCTATAGAAAAGCCCGTCATTTCTGTCCAAGTTGGATTGAGAAAAGTCAACACCCCAACCCCATCGGTTTGGAAAATAACCTCTTGCACATTTTCCACCACTGACCGATACTGCTCCTCTCTCTCCAGCAAGGCCAGTTCAACTCGCTTGCGTTCGGTAATGTCTTCCACAGAGCCTTCGTAGTAGAGCAAATTTCCATTAGTGTCTCGGACAGGGCGCACATTTTCCAAAATCGAGATTACACTACCATCTTTGCGATAAGCCTGAGCCTCAATGGATGATACAGCGCCATTTTCCGCGATTGTGTGAGTAAACTCGTTACGAGCCTCAGTGTCCACATAAATTTGTTTTGAAACGTTCGTGATCGACTCTACTAGTTCTTCTGGGGAAGAATAGCCATAGATTCTCGCTAAGGCTGGATTGGCACTAATAAAGCGCCCATCGGGTGTAATCTGATAGATGCCCTCTACTGAATTCTCAAAGATGCTGCGGTAATTCGCTTCAGCTTGCTGCAGTGCTTCCTCGGCTCGCTTACGATTGGTGATATCACTAAAGGTACAAATGACTTGCTCTACTGACCCATTCACCCCCACCTGGGGATCGGCATTCACTAGTAACCATACCCAATCTTTAGTCGCTTGATTGTGGACACCCATAACCACATTTCTTACCAGTTTACGAGTGCTAATTGCCTGTTGGATAGGACGACTTTCAGTGGGGAATGGAGTGGTGTCTTCGTGAATGATAGTCCAATCTGAACCAAAAGGACTTTTATCCAACAATTCACTTTCGGTGAAGCCCAGTATATCCAGAGCCGCCTGATTAAAGAGCATGAATTCGGTGTTTGCCTCGAATAGCAACACCCCTACCTGCATTTCTCGAATCACTGTCCGGAATAGCCTTTCGCTTTCTTGCAATGCTTCTTGTCTAAGAGCTTGCAGTGCTTTACTCGTTTTCTGCTCGTAATTTGAGGCAAGTAAGGTTAGGCTGAAGATGATTAGGTTAGTTATCCCTATGGTGCTTGTTACTACCGAAGTATTTAATGTCGGAGAAAACCCAGTGTCTAATGGTGGAGTAACGGGAAACTTGGCTGCCATCATGGTTGTATAGTGTACAGAGGTAATGGCTAATCCCAGGATCACTGCCCAGCAAACCTTCCACCCATGAAGGACTTTTCCGGTTCCTACCCCCACATCAAAGGATAGCCACAAGATGAAAAACGATGTCAAGCTGGCTATAACAACGGATAGGGCAACAAAAAAGAGGTTGTAGTGAATCAGCCCTGGTATTCTCATGGCAGCGATCAGCAGGTAGGGTATGGATGCGATCGCTAATCCCATTACCACACTGCCCACCATTAACTGTCTGAGGTTGTTGATGCGGCTGACACTATAGAGTACGGCACCAGAGATTAGCACTGCTACCCAGTAAGAAAGCAGTACCATTGGCGTATCATAAGTGATAGGTGTGGGGAAGCGGAATGCTAGCATTCCCAAAAAGTGTATTGACCAGATCCCAATTCCCATGATCATTGCCCCACCAATCAGCCAACCTTTACGGTTAGTCTTTTGTGAGGTTTTTACTTGTCCAGCTAGAATCAGCACCGTATAGGTCACAATCGAGGCGATAGCAATGGATAGAACAACTAACGGTAAGTCATAGATACCACTCATTGCTATATCTGTATCGCTAATTGGGACAGTTTCTATGAGAAAATTGAGCCAGACAAAAACCATTGAGTAGGGCATACCGAGATCTTATCTCCCAGACCTTATAGGGGTCTTGTTGATATATTTAGACGCGAAAATTGTCTTGTCATTCTGAATAGATGTCTTGACTTTACACAATTTTGATGAATTAATTTACCGTATAAATACGGATTTTTAGTATAGCTATATCCTTAAATTTACCGAATCTAATCTATTAGTTGAATCAGAAAGCACCAAATTTAAAACTTGGTAATTGTAATTGCATAGATTTTTTTAGCTACCAAATAATTATCAACAGAGGGAAAGATAAGTAGATTTATCCATACCTAATTAAATTTTTGATAATCATCATTGGGTCTATACCGTACAAACAACTACTTTGGTAAGCAGTCAGCCGTCAGCCGTCAGCCGTCAGCCATCAGCCGTCAGACGTTAGCCTAATGCTGACCTAACTCAGCATTATTCCAATGCTTACCTGTTTGATTCAAAAGATGTAACTCAGCATTATTCCAATACTTACCTGTTTGATTCAAAAGCTGATAGCACCTCAAGTAGCGTGGCCTACGGCCAATGACTGATAACTGATAGCTAATAGCACCTCAAGTAGCGTGCGCGTAGCGCTTAAGCTAATAGCTGATACGCGACACGCTGATAGCTGAATACTTACCTACTTTGAACGTCTCAAGCTTAGACTAAAGGTAAGCAGTCAGCTAATGGGCTACAGATGGTGCTACTTGAGGTGCATTGAGCTGTCAGCTAATGTAAGGCAAGCCCTGATCAATAAACAGAGTAGGAAGTTTTTCGTAAATTAACAGTTAATAGTTAATACTTAAAAGTTAATAGTTAAGCTGACGTAAGTCTTGTAAAACTGGATGTAGTGGGTCATACACTCGTTCAGAATTTCCTTGAATCACCCGGTGAATGGGAACAACCTCCACCACGCAGTTAGTGTAAGCGATCGCATCCAACTGTCTTACCAACTCGGGTGACCAAGGTTCCTGACGAACTCTCTGATTTTGGCAAGTCAGCCACTCAATTAAATGCGATCGCATCACACCTGGTAAAATTCCAGCTTCCACTGGTGGTGTCCACCACTGATCATCTCCCCATCCCCATAAGTTACCTGTGCTAGTTTCCAGCCAATTCCCGTGATTATCTACCAGAATCGCTTCGAGTGCTCCCATATTTTGCGCCATTTGCTTCGCCCGCCATGGAGATAGGTAATTCCCGGTCTTGTGAGTAGGTAAGCAGCGATGAAATTTTACGGAGGGGGACTGGGCTACCCAAGCAGTGATACCCTGTTCTTGCCACTGGGCTAAATTGGCTGGCAGAGGACGACCCATAATCAATTCTCGTCCATCGGGGAATAGGGTAATTCTCAGCACTGGGTAAAGGGTGATCAGTGATTGTGCTCCTTGGCGCAATTGCTCCCAATCCGGCTGTTGCCAACCAAATGCTTGTAAACTCGATTGGAGGCGATGGCAATGATTAGTCCAATGGGTTAGTGGGTGATCTAATGACTGATGGTAAACTCGTAGGGTTGTAAAAACTGTAGCGCCATAGATAAATCCTGGATCATCAATGGTCAGGCTCAGGGAGTTGCCCTCAATTAGCTGGGCATTGTACCAGAAGCAAGGTTTTGACATCGCTCTTATCGTGATTAACCAGAATTGCGATTATAATCGGCTTTTCCTCTTCGAGCCCAATGCCAGAGAACGGATGGTGTACTGACCATGAATGTTAACCAAGTATGGAACTATATAGGTTAAACCAGCTGAAATCCATCGCTGTCGATTCATCTGTCCTTGTAGGAGAGCAGAACCATGATTGATCACAAATAAAACTGAGCCAACCACCAAAGCCACCTTCAGCGCAGTTGGCATCAATTGGCGATCAACAACACTTAGACAGAACTCTTTTAGAGGTTTCACGCTGTACCTATCTAGGAAGCTGTTAACGATACAATTTTACCTAACTGATGGTTTTTTTTGGCAGTTGACTCTTAATTACCCAATTAGCTAACATCTCAACAAAAAAACGAATTTTGTTGACTGACTCAATCCTTGACTAAGTTAGACTTAAGTCTTCTTAAGCTCTTACTGGGATACCCTCCTGACTACGCGATCGCTGAGTTTTCAGCAAAGAAATATTAGTAGTTAACAAGAAACTGGCAAAGCTAGCAATAGCAATAATTGGAAGAATCGAGGTATCAGACAGAACGCTAAGAATAACGGTAGTACTGACCGGTGTTTTGGTGACAGCCACATTCACCGCTGCCATCAGGCAAAGCATAGCAATGGTGGGGTGAATTCCGGGTAAGGCGATGGAGATAGCTAAACCGAGATTGGCACCGATGAAAAATAGAGGAAAGATAAATCCGCCTCTAAACCCACCGTGGAGGGTAAAACTGATCGCAAACATTTTTGCCAAGGCAATCCCCAGTAACATGGTTACCCCCAAAGTGGGACCTTGTTCAATCACTGTTTCAATTTGCTCCTCACTAAAAAATAGGGTTTGGGGAAAGAATACAGCAATCAACCCGATCGATAATCCGCCTAGTGTAGCTAGCAAAATGTGCCGATGTTCAATCGATTTAATCCAAGACTTGGTAAAGCGAAAGATATAGATAAACACGATAGCAGCTAATCCACCAGCAACTCCGAGTAATGCACCATCAATTAAATTTAGCCAGGACAGAGTAGGTAACGTATCAAAAAGGTTAAAGCGGTAAATTCCTCCCACATCTAACCCAGTACCAAAGCGGAAAACAGAGAAGCTAAAAATTGACGCGACAATGGCTGGTACGATGGCTTCATAGTATTCCAGACTCCGGCGGTGGGGAATTTCTAGGGCAAACAATGCCCCCCCGATCGGCGCACCAAAAAAGGCACCAAGAGCAGCACTCATCCCGCAGAAGGTCAATATCCGGATATGGCTGATTGCTAGTTTAAGCTTTACTCCTAGCCAGCTACCTAAGCTACCATTAATCTGTACCAATGGTGCTTCTGGTCCAGCACTCCCCCCAGCGGTGATGGAAATTAGAGAGGTCACAATCATGCCAGGAGTTTGACGAGGCTCCATCCTACCTGGATCGTGAACTTTTTCGATCACCAACGCCATTTCACCGGGTAACCCCAAAAAGTAGAGGGATAAGCCCACGAAAAACCCACCAATGGTAGTGGCAATCCACACATAATTCCAAGAGGGTAGCCAAGTCGGAAAATAGGGTTCTAGAAATTCCGGTAACCGATGCCAAACCAAATGCAAACACTGTTCTAGGACAAAATAGTAACTAGTTGCTACTAATCCGCCAGCAATGCCAATCCCTGTAGCGCAAAGGATTAGTTGGATATAGGCTAGCTTGACTGGTTTATTGTCGCTATCTGATTTTTCCGTCTGATTAGTCCTTTGATTTACCGATAATACTTCAGCTGTCTCTGATGTCATTGTCCTCATGACCCAGTTGTCTTTTAGGAAAATTGGTTACTTTTTTGATCATGAACAAAAATAACATAAATAGATAGAGTCACTATGTATATAGTACATAAAAATAAATTTATTTTTACATTCAGCAGTCTTCGCATCTTATTTTGAAATGCTTACTCGATATGAGACTCATAGGATAAGTAATTTTGCTTATTATTTTTGCCTTTTTGTCTGAGTAAGGCTTCTAGAATTTACATGGGTTTGCCCTGTTTTCACATCCAAATTTTCTTGATGTTGATTTTGCATTAATTAAAATTATTTTTTGCATAAAGTAGTTTTCATAACGTTTAAAACTGACTTATCATTAACAATGGAAACCCTAAATGAATAAGGGGTGATCGGTTAGGGGAATTTTGCCCTCGTCTAGTCTGATGGTTCAATACCTAATATTGCTTGAGGTAAGCCTGACAAGAGTTTGCCTGAGTCGCGGGTGTTGCTACAGACTACAACAAACCCTCCGAGTGCAACTCCTCTAATTGGTAAGCCAGATGCAGCAGCTAGTCCAGAACTGCTCGCTTCAAATCATTGGTCTAGCTGCAAAGCACTGGCATAAGCTTTTAGCTGTAAGCATTCAGCTAATGCGCTACGGGAACAGTTTTTTAAGAAAAGTGGCAAGGATTCGTTTAATGTGACTTACTTCTACTGATGGCCTTTTCCCCAGACTTTCAATTATGATTAATCTCGAAGTATTAAATTCTCACCCTTAGAGGTTTATTTTAAGCTGACAGCTGACAGCTGACAGCTGTCAGCTTACGTTTAGCATGAATATTTTTCATGTGCTTCTTCACTGTGCTGAGGGTAATGAATAACTTAGCGGCTATGTCTTTATAGGAGTAATTGACTCGACGCAATAACCAGACTTCTGCTTCACGAGGAGTTAAACCATAGTGGTAAACTTCTGCAAGCACTAGATTTTGAATGGATTGATGTTGGTCTTCAAGAGTAACTAAAATACAAGGCTCTTTACATAACTCTAATTTGAGCCATCGAACTCGAATCCGAACAGGAGTTGACTGACTCGTAGTAAGATGAGAATCTATAATAACTGCCTGAGAATGATAGGACTTAAAACTGTATTTCAAAGCTTGGCAGATACGCCAGATTTGTTTAGGCACCAAATTAGATGGTTTACTGTCTGGTGTGAGTTGATCCAACAAAAGGCGAGCAGATTCATTGGCATGAAGTATCTTTCCTTTTTTACTCAGAATCAAAATGCCATCAATAAATCCTTCCAGTATCCCTTGTAAAAAAACCTGATCTAACTGTTGTGCTTTAGTATTGGCTCTTTCTAAAGAGTTAGTGATAGTATTCATCTTGTAGACCTATTCTAAAAAAAGTTGGATAGTCTGTGACAAGGCGATTTCGCACTGCTCAGTTTGGAGGAGCTAGGTCATGTGCGGTAAAGTGTAGTTAGTTGCTAGTGTTAAGGGTCTTAATACTTATCAGGATTAAGCCTTACCGTTTATGCAGAATGTCGCATTTTTGTAACAAAACTTAACCAGATGGCGCAAGTAAAGCCTATACCCTGAAGGGGTTTGCACAACATCGGGATAATTTATAAAGATGGAGATGGGGAAGATGAGACAGATGGGCAAGATGGGAAAAAATATACCCAAAGTCGGACTGACTTCTCTTAGGTTTCAATCCCTTAAAATTGCTATAGTGTTAAAGAGAGTAGGGAGTAGGGAGTAGGGAGTAGGGAGTAGGGAATATGGCATCAAAAATTATCACAATTCCTACAGTAATCCCTAGAATTAAAAAAATTACTATTAGTAAAATCCAATGGAAACAATTAAATTAGACGTGAATCCAATGATGAAATTAACTGAAACTAGCAACCGTAAGATAGAACTGCGATAAGTATTCAAGCAGACATAATCTAATGACAAACCAGGTTTTAATCCTAGGAGGCAAAGGACGAATCGGGAACAGTGTAGCCCAAGACTTACTTGCCCATACTCAGGCGAAAATTACGATTACCGGACGTCAGGGTAAACTTGACCTAGCATTGCCACAACAGTTACAGCCCCACGTGCAGTTTCTTCCTCTAGACTTAGCTGATCAGGAGGGGTTAAAAAATGCGATCGCATCTCACAACCTAGTTATCCATTGTGCTGGTCCGTTTCTCTACCGAGACGCTACTGTCCTAAACACTTGCATCGAACAAGGGGTTAACTATCTCGATGTCAGTGACAACCGTGCTTTTACCCGTAAAGCCTTAGCCTTCCGTGAACAAGCTACTGCTGCTGGTGTCACCGCTATTGTGAATTCTGGCATTTTTCCTGGTATCTCCAATAGCATGGTGCGTCACGATGTGGAACAGTTAGATGTTGCAGAACGGATTCACCTGAGCTATGTAGTTGCCGGTTCTGGTGGTGCTGGAGTGACGGTAATGCGTACTACTTTCCTGGGATTGCAAGAACCCTTTCAAGCTTGGATTAATAATCAGTGGCAAACCGTTAAACCTTATAGCCTACGGGAAACCATCCAATTCCCTACTCCCTATGGTAAAGCTGGTGTCTACTGGTTTGATATGCCAGAAGCCTTGACCTTAGTGGACTCATTCCCCGTTAACACCGTCATCACTAAATTTGGCTCAGTTCCCGATTTTTATAATCATCTTACCTGGATAGCTGCCCACATCTTCCCCTCATCTTGGCTGAAAAATCCCGCTGGAATTGAGTTTTTGTCCCATGTCAGCCACATCATGACCGATGTAAGCGATCGCGTTAGTGGCGTTGGTGTTGCCATTCGCTCAGAGGTTAGTGGTTACAAAGATGGTAAATCAGCCCGTGCTAGCTCAACCTTAGTCCATGAGAATACTGCTGTCGCTGCTGGGATGGGTACTGGTAGTATTGCTGAACTGATGCTTACTGGTCAACTCAATAAACCAGGAGTTTGGCCGGTGGAACAAGCCCTATCTACGCCCTTATTTGAGCAAATTATAAAAAGTCGAGGACTTGAGATTAATACTGTTGAAGCTTGAGTGTTGATACCAAATCCCCTTTGATAATCCTCCTTTAACTGAGCTCTTGCACCAGTACAAAAAACTTAATAATGGCAGTGATAACAATCAATTTAAGTCCTCAAATAGTCAAATCTTATCACTGTTCCCTGTTCCGGTGATCCGCTGTTTACTAGCTTTACAGGTTAATTTTAAACTTGGTGCAAGATCTGAGTTTAACTCAAAGGGACAGGACTTACGCCGCAAAATTTACGTTTCTGATCTGCTAAGACTGAAATCTACTCATTCTTTATTAGTCTTAGTGGAGTAAATCCCATGAAAAGTGTCCGTGTGGTAGTAACCGGAACTGTAGGAGCTGGCAAATCTACTTTTGTGAGAACAGCGAGTAATGTTGAAGCTGTGGAAATAGAAGGTAAAGCCACCGACGAAATACTTCTGCTAAAGAAAAAAACTACCGTTGCCTTTGACTTTGGTAGCCTTACCTTTGGTAACAATCTAAATCTTCACATCTACGGTACTCCTGGTCAATCTCGTTTTGACTTTATGTGGGATATTTTAATTCGTGAAGCTCACGCCTATATTGCACTGGTGCCAGTTCATCGACCGAGCAGTTTAAACCACTCTCGTGAGCTTCTGCTGTTTATGAAGGAGCGAGTAAATGTTCCCATGATTATTGGTTTAACCCATATGGATTGTCCAGGGGCAATGACCTCAGAGCAGATTATCAGAACTCTCGGTTATAGCAACCCTCACAATCAACCTCCAACTGTAATAGTTAATCCCAATCACCGAACCTCAGTAGTTGAGGCTTTGGTGCTTTTGATCGATCTCCTAGATTGCTAGACAAGTCAGTAGCTAGTGCCGTTCAGCTCAAATAACTGACCAGCCCGTGTCAGGTCGAAACCCATAAAACAAAGGACGTTTGTCAGGGCGAAGCATTCGCACATAAATTCTTGGTTCGCTCCCAAATTTGCTAGCCGAATACTTCGCCCCAAGGATTATCGTTTATAAGAATTGCCATCTTCTGTAATTTGTGTTTATAAAACTACACAAATCATTAATTAGCGTCACTAAAAAAAGTAATCCGGATTGAACGGATCCCTTGGTGAAAAGCTTAGTAAGTAAAGGTTATACAGTTGACCTATAAATGTAGTCTTCACTACTAAACATCCAGTAGTTTAGGTTATAGGTACATTCAACGATAGATGAAGTAAATAGTTTAAAATTATAGTAAACCTAAACTATAAACTTCACTAAAATTATACAAAAGAATACTTGTAAATCTTTTATTTTAGAAATTCAAAAAGCTAAAATATAACTAAGTTGCAGGATTACCTCTTAGCAGAAAATTATCTATTCAGATAATAATTCATAAAAACATTGCTATAGTGTTTAAAGACTAGAAAATTAAATCGGGGTGCTTTGCTAAATAGTCAAGTAATAACTTAGAGTTAGATTCAGCTATATCGGAGTAATTATGAGCTTAGATCCCCAAGAATTTATGACCAAGATGGAAAAGCGTGTCAAGTTGACTAGTGAAGACAAAGCGCTTCTGAAATCACACGCAGATTGGGGAAAAGAAATTGCTTCTGAAATGGCAGACCATTTCTATACTTACTTAGGTAACGATGAAGAAATGGATGCCATTATGAAAGAGAAAGAAGGTCGTATGGAGCGCCTACGGGCAACCTTTGTGCAATGGTTTTACGAAATGTTCACTGGTATGGATGACTGGGGACAAGCCTATGCTGAACGTCGTTGGCGTATAGGTTTGGTACATGTGAAAATTGGTATCGGTCCTCAACATGTCGTCCCAGCCATGGCAATTGTGGTACAGGCATTTACTAACCGGATAAAAATTGATAGTAAAGATGAAGACTTGCGGGATGCTCTCAGTCGGATCTGCATGATTGATTTAGCCTTCATTGAGCAAGCCTATGTAGAAGTTAGTTCAGCAGCGGTTCTCAGAGAAACTGGCTGGACAGAGGGTCTATTTAGACGTCTGATTAGTACTGGGGCTGGCTCTATGTAACTAGAGCAATCCTAAATCATTTGTGAACAATACCTGTCAATAAAATAGTTCTGACTCGGAAAGTTATGAGTCCTGAGTAAGACCTGTGACTGTTCACGTTTCCGATAGGATTGCTAGATTAGGTGTCGATTTTGTTGGAAACTAAATCAATAGTCTATAAGTTCTGGCAAATTGGCACTACTCCTACTTAACTATCAGCTATCAGTTTCGAGGAACACAAACTAACCGAATTACACATTCTGCAATTGGAGTAAGGGAACCATGGCGATCAATTCTCAAAAATTGGGGTATATCCTGCATAATTTTGTTACATCCACTGCTGATATTCAGGGAGCAGCTGTAGTCACAACCGATGGTTTACCGTTAGCATCTAGTCTGCCTGGAGAAATGGATGAAGAACGGGTTTCAGCGATGTCTGCAGCTATGCTCTCCTTAGGTGAGCGAATTGGCTCAGAACTGGCTAGAGGAGACATCGACCGAATCTATGTTGAGGGTAAAGAGGGATTTAGCGTTTTGACCAGTTGTGGTGAAGAAGCGGTATTTCTGGTTCTAGCTAGTAAAGCAGCTAAGCAGGGAGTATTGATGTTAGAAATTAAACGAACTCTGGCTGAATTAAAACCAATGTTGCTATAGTAAATTTGTGGAAATTACTCTACTAATACCTTTGGTTGATAAAAGGAATAAATTATAGTAATTGATAGTCATTGGTAATGGCTGACAGATAATGGGTAATGGGTAATTAAAAGACTAGTAGTAATTATTCATTACCCATTACAAATGGTAAATTTTTTTGTTAAATTGTTGTTCGCATTCTGGATTATTGGTATAACATCAGTGGGTGTGTGAAATTCAATGTAAGCTATTGTTTGTTTAAGGTTGACCACTAACAGTCAAGCATCAACCGTCAACCATCAACTATCCATCGTCAACAAATTACTTTGATTCACCCCAACCTACTCGCACAGTTGATAACCTGTAGTATTTGCTAGGGAAGCATAACCCAATGGACAGTATACGGATTGTAGTAACGGGAACAATAGGGGCTGGCAAATCTACTTTTGTCAGAACATTCAGCGAAGGTGCGGTTATTGAAACAGAACGAACGGCTACGGATGCCACATCATTGTTTAAGAAAAAAACGACCGTTGCCTTAGACTTTGGTTTGCGTCCCTTAAATCGGAACTTGGATTTGCACCTGTATGGAACTCCTGGTCAAGCTCGCTTTGATTTTATGTGGGATATTTTGATTCGCCGAGCTCATGCCTATATTTTATTGATGGCAGCTAATCGAAGCAGTGATTTTGCTAGTGCTCGTCAGATTTTATCGTTTATGCAGGAGCGGGTCACTATTCCAATGATTATTGGTCTGACTCATACTGATGTTGCAGGGGCATGGACTCCAGAGGAAATTATGATGCGCATGGCATACATCGGCGATCCTAATCAACCCCCGATTGTAGCTGTTAATCCCAATAATAAGACCTCAGTATTTGAAACTGTAATGATTTTGATGGCTCAGATGCTTTGCCAAGGGAGTGTGATTGAAAATGCTAGAAGAGAAAAGGTAAGTAAGCCAGCTCCGCTACCTGTTAAGAACCAATATCATTGGCCGAATCCCCAGTTTTTATCAGGGGGTTAGTTAGCATTCAGCATTCAGCATTCAGCATTCAGCTGAATACTTAAGCTGTTGCGCACTGAGGGGGTGACATGAGACCTAAAAAGCTTACTATATAACCCACATTCCGCAGGTAGGAGAGGAACACTATGGTATTTTTGAAGGATGAAATCAGTAGCATCTTCAATAAGAGTACAAGATCTTGACCACTGTGGCCTAGTGGCAGGTATCATTGACCAGATGGGACTAGTAGAACAAATTAACCAAGAGCTTGTTCCCACCCTCAAGAAAAGTTAAGTGCATAAGTAGCCCTAAAAGCCATGATTATCAATGGTAAGGGCTTAGTTAGTGCCCCCCAAAACCTGTTTGAAAGATTTTTTGTAGGGAAAGCCACCGAACATATTTTGGGAGAGGGGATTGAAGCAAAGCTTATCTTTGATGACCGTCTTGGAAGAGTCTTAGAGCAACTCTATGAACTTCGACTCACTCAATTATTTGTCAAAGTAGCTCTAGAAGCGGCTTCTAAGTTTGGGGTAAATCGGCAGAGTCTACACCTTGATTCAAGTTCCTTTCACGTTGATCGAGGCGATCAGACCAAGAGATCTTCTTTATCGAAACAACCAGCAGCAATCACGATTACTCATGGTTACTCCTTATGACCATCGACCTCACCTCAAACAATTCATGGTGGATTTGATGTGCAGTGGGGATTGCTGATCTACCATTATACCTACGAGATTCTGATGGCAATGAACCAGACCAAGCCATTTTTGCCCAACTGATCAGACAGTTCCCGGAGCAATGGCAGTGTGAAGCTTTGTTTGTTGCCGATGCTGCGGTTTACAGTGAGGAGAACCTTCAATCGTTGAGAGATCTCCAATGGCTCAGCCGAGTCCCGGCAACTATCAAAGCAGCTCAACAGTTAATGGAGCAGTTGTCTGAATAGGCTTTCAATCAGGCTCAATTAACAGGATATCCTATAGCTTGTGTTTGTACTACCTATGGTGAGATCAAACAGCTATGGCTGGTGGTCGAAAGTGAAGCCAGAAAAGAAGCTGACCTCAAACACCTTGAACAAAAAATTCAACAGCATCATCAATATTATCTACTGGTCTGACAAACCTGCGGAATGTAGGCTAAAAAGAGGAAGTTCAACAGTTGCGCACCGGTAACTAATCTAAACTCCAGCAAGTAAATTACCCTGTTCCAAACCAGTTCTTTGTTGGCGTCGCTGCCAAAAAGGAGAAGCAGGCCATCGTCGTTCCATTTTGTAGAAGTAATTGCGCTGAGTTAAATAATTATTAAATCGAGAGGTAATGAGAGATTCGTACTCTTCCAGACCCCTACTATCTCCATGCAAATAGGAAGTAATGGCCTTCGCCGCCTTCAAACCGTCCCACAGAGCCTTATAAATACCCTGGGAGGAAATCGGATCGAAAGCTGAAGCCGCATCTCCTACAGCTAGCCAGCCATTTCCAGCAGTTCGGTCTAACCGGAATGAAGGCGCAGCGCAAACGATTGGCTCCTGTGTTTTTGCCTGGGATGCCGAAGAGACTGAAAGGTTGTCGATCGCACAACAATCAACCAATTCTTTTGATATATGCTTAGTTTCTTTCAGGTAGGTCAACCAGTTCTCCATCCGGTGCAATCGAGCTTCTTTGATAATTGACGGTTCGCTAGCTACCACCGTTGCTAACCTATGGTTGGGGAGCTTGGCTACATACCACCAGCCATATTCTACCGCCTCTAACAGAGTTAGTTTGGAAAAATCTGAGGAAGGGGGAAGCTCGAAAAAAGCGATCGCACAAATCAGTTTGTCGAGAAAAAGCTTTCTCGCTCCCAAACCTCGTACCAGACTGGCTCGTGTTCCGGTGGCATCTACAAGAAAACTCGCAGTGATCACTCGTGTTTGTTTGTCCTCTCCCACAAGTTGCAACTGGAAGCCTTGGGAAGGGATGCGATCGCAATTCCGAACTCTCGTCCCGCAATGCAGTTCCACCCCCCTTTCCACCGCTTTCTGCGCCAGAAAAGCATTGAAGCGCCTCCGGTCTAAATGCCAGCCGTTACCATAGGGATTACGCAAAAAATCATTGTAGCCCAGCGTGTCACTTCCCCAGGAAGAGCAACTACCAAAACAAGTCTCGTGCTTTTCCTTGAGAAAATCCTCCAATATTCCCAGTTTACCTAAAAGGAGACGGGTATCTGGTGGAATGCTCTCGCCGATGCGGATAGTTTCATAACGACCAGACTCTACTACCAGGATTTTAGGAATTCCTTGCTGTTTGAGAGCCAAAGCCGTGGCGCAACCCGCAGGTCCTCCACCGACAATAGCAACATCATATTCCATAGAATGTTTCATTTTCACGAGTTGGAACTTTTCGGTAGCCGATTCTACGGGAAAGTTTTTTAGGGCGATGAATCCGATTTGATCTGAGGGGTTTCTGTCGCCAACAGCGTCGAGGGATCGACGTTATTTTGGAGATTAGTAGGGTCTTATAACTTTCCCCATTGATGACGACAGAACCGGGAGCATACCATTTTGGCAAAGAAAGTAGTGGGAGCATCTTGCTCGCTTTCCTTAATTACAGGGAGCAAGATGCTCCCACAGAAACTGCTACAAGCTTTTATCTGTTACCAAATCTAACCCGCCGAAATGCCTCCAATTGCTCGACACTAGCCCAGCCAGCACGTCGGATATTTAGGGGCAGGGCTAACCGAGCCCGTTCCGAATCTGCCGGAGTTTGCCTGTTCTGACACTGTTCCTCAGTCAGAGACTCTACAAAGATTTTTGATGGGATATTAGGATCACTATTCAAGCCGTCGCGGAGTTCGATAATCCCCAGTTCGGCAAAATTGTTAACCATATATTCCATCGCCTCCACCGTGTCTGATGGCAACCCACGCAGCCAGGGCTCTCGGGTGTAAAAAGCTTTGAGCTTTTCGTCTTCCTCTGGGCAGTTACGGACAATTTCATAATTTTCTTCTGTGAGAACCTGGTTGGGGACATTAGCTGGCCAGAATGTAGGCAGGTAAGGGTCGTATTCTAGCTCGTAGCCCGAGCGACAGAAACCTGTATCCGCTTGCCAAGGAATACCCATCCATCGAGTTAAGTCTCCCGGTCCTTGAGCGTAGAGTGGTCCTCCAGGTCGCAGAACAATATCCTGAGTCAGTACCGTACCGTAATCTTGTTTGGTAGGATTTGCAGCATGACGAATTCGGAACGGTGCTGAGTAAATGGTACTGTGACGCATAGGCCATGTCAGCTCGCAGCCCGGATGAAAAGCATCTGCTAAGCAGAAATGGAGAGCCGCTTTGTCCAACATTGCTGGCTGTTCTTGGAGTTCAACATGATCTAGGCAGATCTGTGGTGTATAGCTATTCAAGTCATTATCAAACTTGCCCTCAACCCACAACCTCATCAACTCCATCCGCACTTTTGATAAAGCCAGATTGTTCAGGGGTGAGCTGTCAGGAGCACTACCAAAGGCATCACCGTAAATCCATGGCCAGGAACTGCGAGTAGTACTCGTAGTCTCACTTGGACGAAACATGTTAAATACAATCTGCCGTAGCTCGTGATATATATCGTCTTCTTCTGATACCGGCTTCCGAGCCAATTTCTGAATCAATTCAGGATCGCTAAAATCCATAGGACACCCTTTACCAAACAAGGTAGCAAACCCTTTATTGACCCACTGTAAATTTGACAGGCGGGACAACACGGGCAAGATATCCTTGGCAAAAGATGCCGTTGTCGGCATGGGCATCCAACCACTTTCTACATAGGTATCGACAAGTAAATCGTAGAGGGTACGCCAGCTAACTATACCAGGGGCGTAGTTAGGCGGAGCAACAGCCACCCAACTGGACTCAACTGGGATATTTTGGTCACCAATTTTTACCGTGGCTGTAACAGGCCCATCTGAAATATCATCGTACCATCCACTAGGATTGAGAAAGCCAGCAGGATCATTCGGATTGTAGATAGGTGCCTCTGTTGGCGAATCGGAATTACCAAAACCCCCTAAGACCAATAGACGGCCAGAACCATCTGTTCGTAATTCCCCTAAGCGTACCGGAGTTGTTTGTGGTGATAGACGGCCAGAATCATCTGTTCGTAATTCCCCTAAGGGTGCCGGAGTTGTTTGTGGTGGTTGTTCACAATTTTCCTTGTAAAATGTAATATGTCCTTCAAAGTATTGTGGGTCTGATCCAGGTTTGCCCTCAATATCGCGAGCTCCGGGATCTATAGCTAGTCCTTTTCGTTTTTCTCCTTCTATTTTCTGGTTACGATGGGAAATTTCGAGATCTTTTGCTTCCTCAATATCGAGGGCAACGACAAATTTATACCATTGGGCTTTGCGATTCGCCAGATGTACAGTCCACTGGATCTCATCTGTATTGCTACTGTTGAGTTCTTTAACAACTTCACCCGCAGCATTGTAACCATAAATTCGGAATCGAGCAGCTTGACGTTTAATAGCTCCGCTGTCATCACGGTTATTTACACCGTTTAGATCGGGATCGGTAACTTCCGGTCCAATATAATAGCCTTCTTCACCTTCAGCAGTACTGTTTCCCACACGGGCAATTCCAATTCCTGGATGAATGGCAGCGCGAACGATTGTTTGATCTGTTACCATACTTAGTTACTCCTTTAGTTTTAGTATTGTTTGTTTCACTGATTATGTTGACACCCTTGTGACGCTGGCGGCCAAACTGTGTCAGGGCGCACTACTTGTGGTTCTCCAATCGGTTCGCCATTGACATTGCGTCGAAGCTCTGCTGAAGCTTGGTAGACAACCTTCCGAGCCTCTGCAATAGAACCAACAGGTTTATGTGCTTCCAGGGTACGCCACGGGTGAAAGGATAGTGTTTCACCATATTCTGCTTGTCCTCGGGCGGTGATATCTTGCTGGGGAAGAATCAGTGTAGCAACGTGAATGGGTGGGGACTTAGCCTCGTCCCAGGGAACAGTTGCGCGATCAGTGGGCATCTCTTCCTCATTAGTTTGCAGCTGAACGCAAAACTTCAGGCGTGCTTCACCTTTTTGAAGTCGTTGCACTAAGTCAGTATGCAAATAATTGAGGTATTGGTAATCTGGATCGGGCCCTGGTGGAATAATCTCTGGTACTAATTTGTACTTGCAAAAATTACTCTCTCCAAAATGAAAAGGCATCGCGCTCCACAGATCAGTTTCGAGGACAGAAGGCACTTCCTTGGCCATTTCTTCAAGAATTCTTGCTGTTGTGCAGTGCTGTTCCAACCATTGAGTGTAAGCATCACCACTTGTAAAAGAGGCTTTTGTAAACTCACACATGTCTTTAGCATTATCTACAAAAAAGACATCTATGTTTTGCAAAAGCAAGTCCATGGTAGGAGCATATTCGTCAGGATGGAGGATTTTTTCTCCCTCAACGTCAAAAACTTTAATCCCAATTCCCACTGTAGTTTTATAGTCTAGATATCCATCGGCTATATCGCTGGCATAACGAACCCAAACTGGATAGCATTTTCCGGGTTCGCTAAATAGACCAACCTGCAAGTGTGCGGGTAGCTCGGAAACAACCTCTAAGCGTCCGTGGGCAACACCATGCAAGCGCAGAAAAACGGGGCGACGGGCGGGACATTGGCCCTGTTCAATCCGTCCCATTTGCACCATGTCAACAAACATGACTTTGAGGCAGTTAATTGGATCGGAATCGCAATCGCACATCGGTGCAGTTTTGACACTGTCATAACTAGGGGGTTTACGCATAATGAAACCTCGTTTTGTAACATTACAAGATTAGAATCGAGATGCTTATCTGTTATGTAACCTAAGTTACGGGTTGCCAATTAAAAAAATATAATTTTAGTAGGTAAAACGCATTTTTTTTTATTTTTAACATCTTTTTATTTTGTAAATATAGTGTTTTTTTACTATGCAAATACTATATTTACAAAGTGCATTATCAATAAGCATACTAAGTCTAGTTTATTAAGAACTAAGCCAGTTTTATTGACAAGATGTCTTCCCCATAAATATCTTAGGTTATCTCCTACAATGGTCTTTTTGTTTTACAACTCGTAATTGTATTCAATAAAGGAAAGTTTACTTCCTTTAATATAAAGATTAACTCTAATCACAAGTGTTTGTAAACTTATAAACCTCATATAAAACCTCATATAAAACCTCATAAACCTCATATCAAACCTCATAAACCTCATATAAAACCTCATAAACCTCATATCAAACCTCATAAACCTCATATCAAACCTCATATCAAACCTCATATCAAACCTCATAAACCTCATAAACCTCATATCAAACCTCATAAACCTCATATCAAACCTCATATCGGGAGCATGTCACTTTTGCCGAACATTTGTACTAAATCTGGGTAATGGGTAATGGGTAATGGGTAATGGGTAATGGGTAATGGGTAATGGGCATTGGTGACAAGTTAAGCAAAAGAGTAATTTGTCAAGTACTTTCCAGAAATTGCTGTATCCTTTACTAGGTAAATTATTCAGTGCGTACGCTAACCCCAAACTGTGCGTACGCTAACCCCAAACTGTGGCTACGCTAACCCCAAACTGTGCGTACGCTTCGAGCACCAGCATATGCGGCTCGCGAACCGTAGACTAACTGAAGTATCGGTGGTTACAAAGGTAAAAAGAGAATGGCTCCCCCGCCAAAAAAGTATTAGAGACCACACCAGACCGCGAAACCAGCCCAATATAGATGAACATTGTCATAGCTCAACAACTAGAAGATTTAGTCAAACCTTGCGTGTACAATCAACTAGCCTACTACCGCTCATTAGACATGATTTGCAGGATATTGAGTTTACTATTGATGCTGGCAGTGGTATTGAGAGACTGTTTATAAAACAAATATTAAAGATAAAAGGTTTGCTCTAAACGTCGCAGCATCAAACGAACCATTGCTGCATAAATCATGGCCTCACACATCTATGGGTTAAGTTCATAATCAATAACTAATCGTCTATTCATAGACTTTCCAAGCAAATGTTATTTCTACTACCCAACGCCTCGGTAAAACTTCAAATTCTTTTTTTTTACGTTTGATTACTTCAACTAAAGCTTGTAAAAGTTGTTTGATGGAGTTGGAAAAACGAGGTCCACTATATCCTGAATCTACCCAAATCAATGTCTTGATGCAATAGCGAGTGGTTTGGGTTCTGTGTGCGGAACCTGCGTCCGCACCTGTCTTGATGCATTCGCTCATGGGGGAAACCCCCTTTGGCGGCGCTGCATCGCTCTCCAGCCCCGTGGAAACCCCCTTTGGCGGCGCTGCATCGCTTTTAAATTAGGGATTTTATCTACTGCATCATGAACTAAGACTACTCCACCTAACATGCACAGACATATTCGCTTCTGACACAAAAATTTCTATCAGTAGTCCTTGGGTATCAACTAATATATGTCTCTTGCGGCCTTTCACCTTTTTATTCACTTCATACCATAGGTTTCCCCCTTTTATCGGTAGTTTTTACCGATTGAGAATCAATTAAGGCGCGCTTTCCAATGGCCGGGGAACCCGGCCTTGGGTCGCGCCTGAACCTGCAGTAGATTCTGGGTTTCTTCCTGCCGCTATTCTGACTTTCTTTCTTAAAGTTTCATTGATTTGCGACCAAATTCCCTTTCTTTGTCTTGATGCAATAGCGAGTGGTTTGGGTTCTGTGTGCGGAACCTGCGTCCGCACCTTGTAAGCCCCGTGGAAACCCCCTTTGGCGGCGCTGCATCGCTGCCATTTACGAAAATAACTCGAAACTGTCTGCCAAGGGGGTAAATCGTGAGGTATAGCTCGCCAGCGACATCCTTCTCGTAACAAGTATAAAATACCATTGACTACTTCTCTTAAATCTACGTTGGCTTTTGGTCCTCTTGGTAATGGTTTAGGCAATAAAGGTTCAATTATTTCCCATTCAGTATCACTTAAGTCGGAGGGATAAGGTTTTCGCTTCATTTATGCATAATTTGATAATAGTAAATTAATCCTACATTAGCAATTAATTTAAGTTTTTTTATATTTTTTTTTATAAACAGTGTCTTACCATAGCCGTAATAACCAATCATAAAAATATTCACACTCTATTCTCACACTATGTGCTTAATATTATCTCTATTATATAGTTATTAATTAACAAATTAATTAACTTAAAAAATAAGTGGTTTTAGCCAATTAGTTAGACAATAAGCGAGCATCTTAATCAGCGAGTACTATCAAGTAAAACATCCAAGCCAAATTTCGTAAGCATGGACGTAAGTACTCAGGAGTTCAATGAACTAGTTGAATTGGATCGCTGAATTTTATTTTAAAAGCGATTATAATAGATCTAAATTCAGCAACTAAACCAGTAACTAGATTAAGCTTTGATAAAAAAGATTTGGATAAGACGCAATTAACACCAAGTTAGAACCAATTGATTACTTTGCCTGGGAGTGGATTGACCTTGATGAAACTAAACAGCTCATGGATGGAGTTAGCAAGGATGAATCCATTGCTGCTGACGATCTAGCGTCTTATGATCTTGATAAGTTACATTTCCATCATCGGCTAATAACTCTATTCCGTCATTGGTGTACCACCCAGCAAACTTCATGAATTCAAAACTTGAGCTATTTGTAGATTGCGACTGGACCATTCGCCAGCCAAGTGGTCAAGGTAGATTTATTGACTACCCTGACCAGCAAAAAGTTATTGAAGGAGCTGATAAAGCTCTGCAATGTTTCAAAAATAAGGGTTATATCATTCTTGGGGTGACCAATCAGGCTGGAGTTGCAGCCCGACATAAAACCCTGAAGAATTGTATTAAAGAACAACAGAAAACTCTTAAATTGCTTCCCCAGCTCAAAGGAATTATTTTTTGTCCTGACTATGGGACAACCTGTTATTATTGCGAGCGACACTACTTTTCTGAAGTAACCAGTAAAGCATACGCTGGAGAATACCGAAAACCAAAGCCGGGAATGATTTTGCAGTTTAAAACAAACGGCTCTTCAGCTTTGATGGTTGGCGACCGCAACGAAGATGCTGAGGCAGCCGTTGCAGCTGGAATTCCGTTTATGTGGACATCGGATTGGCTAGCCAAATATGGAAGCTGACAGAGGTCTGTTTCGGGTTGCCAGTTACTCTCCCGCCACTTGTAGAATATCCGTGTAGAGGCGAGGGCTGATTCGGAAACCAGCGATCGCGATCAGATCATCAATAATGGGCTTAACATCGGTATTGCTGACAATTTTCACAGGCTCTTTAATTGTTCGAGAGTCTGCAGGTCTTCTCGAAAATCCTGTACATCATAATGCAGACAAATATTGCGACTGGCAAGGAGTTGTTGAAAATTAATTTGATTCATGCCAGCAAGACGACTAGCATTGCCGAGGGTAAGTTTTTCCTTTTGATACAGCATCACGGCTATCTCCAGCTCTAGCTCGGCTTCTGTCATGCCTGTGGATTGGAAGATATCGTTGGGAATTGTAACGCTCATCGTGCCTCCTCCTAACTTTTGCCTCAATGGTAACACCTACCGATTGACTAGATTGATACCGGGGTATGGTACAAAATCTTTAACCCCATTAACACCATAGGGATTAAGCTTAACTATACCGTTGATCATACTTATTGATCATACTTATGAGGTACAGTCAATTTTATTAGCCCTACTTCCTACTCCATAAAAACTAGGACGTTTTACCTAACCCAATTTAAAACTGCTATATGAATCCAACTATTTCTACTATTCCAATTCAGCAACTAACCTCAGGCGATCGCATTTCCCTCCAAGTCTATAAATTCGTTGGCTCCCAACCGGGAAAGAAGGCATATTTACAAGGCAATCTCCATGGTTGTGAAATTGTTGGTAATGCGGTGATTCACCAGTTGATTGACTTTTTGAGCACTCTGGATGACACTCAGCTGATTGGGGAAATCTGGCTGGTTCCTGTTTGTAATCCAGCTAGCACTAATCAGCGTAGTCATTTCTTTGCCACAGGAGGATTTAATCCTTACGATGGTCAAGACTGGAATCGGATTTTTTGGGACTATGAAAAAGAGTGTGATGATTTAGAGGATTTCGCCCAATCTCAACTTAATTTTGACGCTGATAAAATCAGAAATAACTATTTAGCACGGATCCAGTCTAGCTTGAAACAACACTTAGAAGACTGCTACTCTCCGAGGGGATTACCGTTTCGTCACATTTACCGCTATCAACTGCAATCTTTATGTGTAGATGCTAACTATGTGATTGATATCCATAGTTCTACTAATCAAGGACTTGATTTTTTGTATGGCTTCTACTCTCGGGAAGAAAGCGCCAAAGACTTTCTTCTCGATTATGGAATTGTGATGCATGAGGATGAGTATGATGGGGATGCTTTCGATGAGGCATTTATTAAGCCTTGGCAAGGGTTAGAGAAAGCCTTGGCTAAATTAGGCAGAACGCTTCAGTTTGATATTGAATCATGGACCCTAGAATTGGGTTCTGGGATGAAAATGAATCCAGAGTCGGTTAAAAGAGGAGTATACGGTATCAAAAACTATTTGTCGAAAAAAGGAATGTTAAAATTACCGGATTTACCGATAACTGATCCAGACTCCTACCAAATGAAATTAGCGTCTAAAGATAACATCGATAGATACTATGCTCCGGCTGGAGGAATGATTCAATCGAGAGTTGAGTTAGGGAGTTTTGTCAACGTAGGAGATAGACTTTATCAGCTACTAAGCTTTAATAAAGAAGGAAATCTCCCGAATGTAATTGATATCAAGGCCGAGACAGATGGTTTAGTGTTTGATGTTTCAACAAATTATAGTGCAAATCAAGGAGAATATGTGCTATCTATACGGCAATTTGATAATTAGGTAGGGGTGATAACAGTTAATGAAAACTTGGATTGTAATTAGGACTTGCGCTCCTCAACATTTTGCCTTTAATGTGATTGACTTTAATTTGAGCAACCTACTGACTTTCTAAAGCCAACTATCTTGTCCTTCTGGGGCATCTGAATTCAACCAACTAGCATCTAAATAATTAATTCGAGCAAAAGGACTCAAGGCTGATAGCACATGACGTCCATAACTGCGGCGGTTTACACGATTATCTAAGATGGCAACACAGCCTTGAGTAGCTCTTACTGGTGCCACTGCTCGTTGTAATTCTCTTAATGCTGTTGGTAATAAATATAAACGAAACCAATCCTGACGTTGCTGCTTGTAGTAAGCGACTCGACCAGCAACTAATGGATTTTCCAAAGAGGGAATTGGTAAGGTAGCAATCATCAACAGTTGGGGAGGGGGGATTTGAGCTTGATAGGTATGCCAAAATTCCCAGCCACAAATCAAAATACCTCTGTGACTGAGACTGGTGGTTTCTACCTGCACCCGGGAACCAAATTCTGCTGCTAAGACTGCCCCTAACTGGGCTTTGAGGGGGACATCTCCGACTAAAATAACTACTGGTCTGGTGATGTCAGGACTTAGGTTTAGTAGGGTGCGAATTTCTTGAGTCAGAGCGTTTTGAAATCGCTCTGTATTGGGCATGGGTAGACGATCGGGCAAATACAGTTGAATCTGTCGGTGAGGGGAAAACTTCAAACAGGTTAACTCCCCTAATCCGAGCTGCTGACGGTACACAGAGGCACTTTTATCTAAATCTAAGGCTCCACCGATTAGCACTACTGGCTGTCTCGACCAAATGGGATTTAAGGCTGTAGCCACTTCTACTGGTGCGCTATATAAGGAAAACTGACCTTGCGATCGCGCAACGGTTGCCCACATTAGCTGACCTGACTGCTGCCAGAAGTGGCAAAACTTTTCCCAGGGTTTCAGCAAATAGAGAGATTCTGGTTCACTGCTGAGGGAACTCAGTCGAGCAAATAGTTGTTCCAAGCCATCTTGCTGATCTGCTTCAATCAAGTAGCACTCATAGGGGTTAGCAGGGCGCTGAAATAAGGCTTTGGTTAGCCTGACCCGCACATCCCGAATCAAATCAGACTGTTGTGGATGGGCTTGCATCAGTGCATCCCAGTCTTGGGGCTGGATGCAGCCTTTAAGCTGGTTGCTGGTCCAAGATTCTAGGTCATCCACACCATCAATCACAGTAGGGATGTGATTAGGAAACCAGCCCTTGTGCTTCAAGCGGTCTGTTAGCCACGATTCTGGTGAGGTAATCAACAGTCCTTGGAACGGTTGATCGGGAAACCTATCACTGGTATGAATTACCTTATCGCTACCAAACCACTGTTGTAAAAGGGGAATTTCCTTTTGCAGCAACCATTCTTGTATCCATAAGGGTGCCACTACGATCACAGGTCCAGACCAAACCAGGGCTGGTGCCAGGTAACTCAGGCGATAGGAAGACTGTAGAGAGGTTTCCTGCAAGGGTTCTAAACCGGTCTGAATCAAAGCAGAACGCCCTAACCGCAAGGCTCGTGCCACTAGCCTCGCCATAGTCAATTGGTGAGGCCAATTGGGTTGACCCTGCGATCGCAGAAAATCTCGTAACGAGGAATGAACTTTGACTTCAATCAAACTAGCATTCAACGGCTTTGCCTCGTTAAACTGAGCAATGAGCACTTATACTGTGATCTTAAATCATGTCTTGGGCAAAAATCGTGAAAGACTAGACGACCATAGATGGGATTAGGCTGCATCGAAGCCAGAGGTAGTAGCTCAGACTTTTTCTGATTTCCCATTTACTATTGACATCAGGCTATTACCCTTGCTAGGGTAGTACCAGTAAAAAGAAATTGCTAAATTTTTCATGGCTTAGCCGCAAAGAGACATGTTCAGCCCCAGCTATTACTTTTATTTTTGGTTTAGAGAGGTTCACCGGAGGTGAGGATAGTTCCATATGGAACCCCCCGGTGGACCGCAGAAATATAATCTGCGGTCCTTTGTTTTTTTAGGCAAAGCAGCGACAGGAGCAAGACATGACCATCTACCTTTACAACATTTACGGCTTTTACTTTTTTTGGCCCAGAAATCGTTCCGGGTAGTTAGGTCGTGCCAACCTTTCACAGCAACCCGGAACCCTCAAGGAACCGGGTTTTTTTTATGTCCATATCTGTAACTAAATCTCTAACTAAATCTCTAACTAAGGAGTCCATAACCATGTTGAACGCTAAATTAGCACTAGCTACTAACCCCAATCACCAAACCATCGTTAGACTCTCAGAACAAGTTGTCTTCGGTGGCTCAGAACTGGTGATTATTGGTGGTCCATGTACCGTCGAAAGTCACGCCCAGATGGAAACAGTGGCTACACAACTCAAAGCTGCCCCGGTACAAGCGTTGCGGGGAGGTGCCTTCAAACCGCGCACCTCCCCGTACTCTTTCCAAGGGCTAGGACTAGCAGGACTAGAAATTTTGTCTGATATCCGCAGGCGTCATCAAATCCCAGTAGTGACCGAGGTGATGTCGATTGGGCAAATTGAATCTATTGCTACCCACGCTGATCTGCTTCAGGTAGGTAGTCGCAATATGCAAAACTTTGACCTACTCAAAGCCTTGGGTAAGCAAGACTTGCCGATACTGCTAAAGCGGGGATTAGCTGCTACTGTTGAGGAATTCGTCATGGCAGCGGAATATATCCTCAGTCACGGAAACTCTCAGGTGGTGTTGTGTGAACGAGGTATTCGCAGTTTCGATAACTATACCCGCAATATCTTAGATTTAGGAGCAGTAGTAGCACTCAAGCAGTTGACTCACTTGCCAGTGATTGTAGACCCTTCCCATGCTGTGGGTAAGCGGGAATTAGTGGCACCTCTGGCAAAAGCTGCAGTGGCCGCTGGTGCCGATGGACTGATTATTGAATGTCACCCGGAACCAGAAAAATCTGTTTCTGATGCTAGACAGGCGCTTTCTATCGAAGCAATGGTGGATTTAGTTCATAGCTTAAAGCCGGTGGCAGCAGCAGTGGGACGACAGATTGCAGAACCTGTCACTCTTCCTGAGTTAGCGATTGACCTTGGCCAAAAGGCCACGCTACGCGAACGGTCACGCTACGCGAACGCATCTTAATCTATAGCGCTACTTGAGCTGGAGTAGGGAACTTCGGACAAGGCAACAGGGAATGATTGAGCGTGGTCTTATAGCGCTGCATCGCTCTTTCCTACTGTTACCTGTTCCCTATTCCCTATTCCCTGTTCCCTATTACCATCAATGGTAGTTTCACATTAAAGGAAAATGCTAGATTAGCCATCAATCTCCTAGCATCTGCAATTTATATAAACTAGCGTATAATCCGTTTTGCTCTAACAATTCCTCATGGCTTCCCGACTCTACTAACTCTCCTCGCTTTAGTACCAGAATCCGGTCTACATTACGGATAGTGGAGAGTCGGTGGGCAATAATAATTGCAGTCCGCTGTTCTAATAGCCGTTCCAACGCTTCTTGAATCAGAGCCTCGGTAGCCACATCTAAACTAGCTGTTGCCTCATCCAGCACCAAGATTTGGGGGTTACGAATTGCAGCACGAGCAAAGGCTAACAATTGTTTTTGGCCAGCAGACAGATTAGTGCCTCGCTCTCTGAGCTGGGTATCGTAGCTTTGGGGCAGTTTTTCGATAAAGCTAGCCACGTTCGTCACCTCCGCTGAGGTTTTAATTGCCTCAATGGAGTAGGTTTCTCCTAAGGAAATATTACTCTTAACATCACCAGTAAAAAGAAATCCCTCCTGAAGGATGACCCCGATGTGGCGTCGTAGTTCTGCTTGGGGTAAATCCCGAATATCAATCCCATCTACGAGAATTCTGCCTTGGCTTGGTTCATAGAGGCGGCACAGCAACCGAATAATGGAACTTTTACCTGCACCGGTCGGACCAACTAAAGCAACTTTTTCCCCTGGATGAATGGTAAAGTGCAAGTCTTTGAGAACATATTCATCTTCCTTGTAAGCAAACCAAACGTGTTCAAAGCAAATCTCTCCGTTTAGGGTTGTTCGCGTAGCGTGACCTTTGGTCAAAGCTTTAAGGTTAGAGAGTTGTTCAGTATAACCATTGCTCAAGGATAAGTTAGAAGAGTGATGGGCTAGATCACCATTCAAGCTGCTTGGAGGCTTTATCGCTAAATCCCCAGATTGTTTCCGGTCTTGTTGACCTCCCTCAAGCTCTGGAGAACCTGCCACCTGCAACCGTCTGACCTGTAACCCTTCGGGGTCACGAATTTCAATAGTTTCATTCATAATGTCACTGATGCGCTCAATGGCAGTGAAACCAGCTTGGAGCATAGTGAATTTTTCTGAAAACCGACGCAAGGGGTCAAATAGCCGCTGAGCATAGAGGATAAAGGCCGACAAATCACCAAAACTAAGGTGATCTTGGAGGAGAAAATGACCACCGCTCCACAACACTGCTGCGATCGCTACCAGGGAAATCCACTCTAGGGTTGCTGAAATCGCTGAATCGTGAAAGATGGTTTTGTCTACTTCAGTGACGTATTTTTGGTTAACCGTGCGAAACATCTCAGCATTGTATTGTTCACGGCGAAACAGTTGCACAATATTAATGCCAGAGATGTTTTCTTGCAGCATAGCGTTTAGGGAGGATAGTTCTTCCCTAGATTTGTAGTTAGCGTTGCGATATTCTTTCTGGAAGTAAATAATTAGAGCAGTCACTGGCAGGAGCATTAGCACTAAGATCGATGCCAGTTGCCATTGCACCAAAAACATGGTAACAGCAATGACTATCATGGATAGTAAATCACCCACGATGCCAATGGCACCGGTGGAAAAGACATCGCCTAGGGCTTCCACATCGCTAGTGAGCCTGGTAATCAATTTCCCCACTGGTGTGCGGTCAAAAAATCGCACCGCTAGGGAGGTGACGTGCTCAAATAGGTCTTCCCGGATAGCAGCAGTGATTTTCTGACCTATCTTCACCACCACGAATCCCTGAATCCCAACGAACACTAACCGGATTACTATGGTTAATAGTAGTATAGTGATCAGAATATTGATGCTCTGTGAGAGAGAGCGCTCTAATAGGAAAGACCAAGTTCGCTCTTCTTGACGAATTAAAGAGATTACCTGACCGACAATTAAGGGTTGAATGGCACTTGCTACGGACAGGGGTATCAATAAAGTAATTGCAATAAATAGCGGGCCTTTGCTGCGACGGGCGTAGGGGACTAGGCGTAGGAAAAGTCTCCAGTCGTTCTCTTGTGTTCGCATTTTTGGAGCTGCCTGTTTACCTGGTGATCTGCTGGTCATCTAACCCTAGGGGTGTTAATTTGCTGAACAATTTAGTAGAACAAATAAAATTGAGACTGGTTTTAGTTAACCACGAAGACCCAAAGAACGGTAAGGACTCGGGGGTTAAACGATAGGAGGATTCTCTCGATTGCTCAATTCTGAGGGTGGGCGATCGCTACTCCAAGCCCACCATACATAGCCACACTTACATTGATAAAACTCTTGCCACTTCCGGCGGTGGTCTTCACACATCACTGGTGAGGAGCGATTAATCCAAACCTTCTCAGCTTCTAGAACAGATGCTCGACAGCTAGGACAGCAGAATTCCAAGGCATGGGTGGCTGATTTGGTCCACTCAGGCGGTAAGGGGGCAAAAGCATCCATATATATAGCAATCCTCTGGGGGTCTCGGGGGGTAATAGTTGGCAATAGTTACGTTAATTTGGGATTCTTTATTTCCCTGAAACTATTTTAGGGATTGTACCATCGAGAAATTCCCCTGAATCGGATATTGTTTTAGTTAGCTTGAGGCAGTACCTCTGGCATAGGATCTGGTCGTGCTAGTTCATGGCTGAGGATATTGCCTAATTGAAAACACAAGGGCCCATGTCTCATCCGTTATATCTCAATGTTATTTCCTTCTGTGGTATTTTTGCCCTATGTTTCATTGCTTGGCTCAGTTCAGAGCATCGCCGCCTAATTCCTTGGAAAGTGATCATTTTCGGCATTGGTTTACAACTGGTCATGGGACTGCTAATATTCCTGTTTGCCCCCACCCGCCAATTCATCCTCGGCTTGAATGACGCTCTCAATGCTATCTTGGATGCTTCAGAAGCAGGAGCTAGGTTTATGCTCGGTGGTGGTAATTCTGCCTTTGTTCCTGATCCAGAATTGATGGTTGGTCCTGGTCCAGCGTCCCGCTGGATTTACCGAGCAGTGGGAACTCCTTACGTTTCTGTCCCAGGGGATCGCCTCACTCCAGATAATCTGAATTTCGGCTTTATTTTTGCCTTCCGCTCCCTACCCCAGGTGGTTTTCTTTTCCGCCTTGATTGCTCTGTTGTATCGACTGGGTGTGATCCAGCCAGTGGTTCAGGTCTTTGCCAGACTATTCCGGGCAACTATGAGTATTAGTGGTGCTGAATCCCTATCAGGAGCAGCGAATATTTTTGTAGGGATTGAATCAGCGATCGCAGTCAAGCCATTCTTAGCCGATATGACCCGCAGCGAACTGTGTGCTATCCTTACTTGCTGCTTTGGTTCGATTGCTTCAACAGTATTGGCTCTCTATACCAGTTTCTTGCGACCGACTTTCCCCACCATTACTGGTCACTTGATGTCCGCTTCTGTGCTAACTATTCCCGCCTGCTTCGTGATGGCGAAACTGATTGTGCCAGAAACCGATGTGCCCAAAACCTTAGGGAAGGTACCAACAGAGGAAGAAGACCCGAATCAGAAAAAACCTAGCCTCATCGATAGTTTAATTGTGGGAGCATGGGATGGAGTGAGGATGGCTGTGGGAATTGCCGCTGTAGTCATTGCTATCCTAGGCTTAGTGGCACTCGTCAATACTTTTTTTGCTTATTTGGCTAATTTTGCTGCTAGTGACAATCCCCTTATACAGCTAATCGGTAACATCTTTAGTGTGATTACCTTAGATAATATCTTTGGGGTACTATTTTTGCCCTTGACCTTTCTCACTGGTGTTTCCCTAGATTGGCAAGAACTGTGGCAAGCCTCTGTGCTCATTGGTCAACGGTTATTACAAACCGAGATTCCTTCCTATCTTAAGTTAGCCCAGCTATCAGCCCAGGGATTAATTAGCGATCGCGCTATTTTGATTATCAGCTATGTCCTCTGTGGCTTTGCTCATATTGCATCCTTTGGCATTTTTGTTGGTGGTTTAGCTAGTCTAGTTCCCGAACGTCGTGCTGACATTAGCGCCATTGGCTGGAAAGCTCTCTGGGCAGCAACTTTAGCTACATACATGACTGGCTGTATTGCTGGTGTGTTTGATTTCGGCAACCCAGCGATTTTGGGAAAATAGTGAGCAAATGTGAAGTCTAAAGTCTAAAGTCTAAAGTCTAAAGTCTAAATTCGCGCATTCTGAAATGGGAAAAATTGTAATTGATATTTCATAATTACTCCTGCATAATTCCATGAAACGTAACCAACTTTGGCTGATTGGTCTAACTCTGCTAACTACCCTATTACTGATAATTGGGGGGCGTACCTCTTGGTCTAGACCTGAGCAATTGACTATACCAATACAATCATTACCAGCTCAAGCTCAATTGTCTGCCCTAGCAGCGCCCACTACTGCTGATACCTCAGGCCATACTTTAAGACTTAATCAAGAACCTTATAAAGATCTCACAAAGCGCTTTCAGGTGGGTATACTGGAAGGATATAAGGTTAGTACCATGGGTGGTTTCCCCTTAATTGAAGCACCCGATGGTAACTTAGCCTACACGGTGCTTGTAGAACAAAGAGCGACAGATCGTCCATTAAACGACGCTTCCCTAGCACAGATTGCTATTGAACAGTTTAGGCGGGGTGAAGGATTTCAAACCGGTAATTTTCAGCCAGTACCAGGAGGGGTGTCTCTTCCTTGGAGAGGTAGCTTAACCCTAGGTGGTCAGACTCAGCCAGTCAGTGGAGTGATCTTGGCGCGTCAGCTGGGTAAAAATGTCGTGGTGATGCTAATTTGCGCCACAGAATCAGCTCAGGGAGACGTTAAAGATGCCATTGCACTTTTGGCTAAAACTCTCAAACCTCTTTAAGGTCAATGGCATGCTCCTTACGCTTCAGGGAAGCTGGTAATTGTCCATCGTCTATGGTGCATTATTTTTTTTTCACCAAAGCTGCCTTTACTTACCAAATATAGGCAGTATTCTGTGCTGCTCACGTCTAGTAACATCGGATGAATTACCTCCTTGGAGGGTGGTTATTACTTTAGGATTTAATAGTTATTAAAAAAAAATAAACTAACCACTAATCAATATAGGTTTTGCAAATTAAATGTAAAGCTATCACGTCTTTTTTTATTTTCAAATAAAACTTCGTAGCTCTTTCCTATATTTATTTTTGCCTCTTCTATGCAAGCAAATTCCTGCAAGAAAGTGTTTAAAATCCAGATAGAAACGCTATAACTACCTTTAACAAAATTTACTGTCTAGACCATCAGAGTCAGTGTGACTTTATTTCTTTTTCAAAATAGGATCAATAATCCGGATAGATTTAATTAATATTGTATTGATAATTATACCTGAGGCTATCTAGATTTTTCAATTATCTTTTTCTAGGTAATTAATCGATTATTTTAGCTTTAAATAATCTTAATAATTTTTAGTTAAAAGTTTATTTTTTCGGGGCTCGATTAGTGGCATTTATTATATCTTTTTAATTAAAATTAATCCTTGATAATAGTAAACATCTATATTTTTTTATTGATTAAAAAAATATAGATGTTTTATAAGCTACTTATTCCATAATTAATCGGTGCTTTTGAAAAAAATAATATCAACTATTTTCAATAAAAACTGAGTTAAGACAACATAATTAATTTCATGCGTTTATTGATTATTCAGTATGCTGGAGATTACCGTGAAGCCTTTGAACGCTTAGCTAACGGTGGACCTGAAACATACTATGCTCAGAAATATTCTGTAGATGCGGTAGCTGAAATTGGCAAACAAATTGGGGAAGTTGCAACTCTCTGTTGTATGACCGAAAAACCCTACAATCAGCTACTGGAAAAAGGAGTTCGTGCTATTGGTGCAGGGTTTGATGGAAAGATTAACGTTAAAAAGTTAATCCAATTGATTGAAGATTACCATCCCACTCATTTAGTTGTTCGCACACCCATTCGGGACGTTTTTCGTTGGGCAATTAACAATAATGTTCCAACTCTAGCCCTATTTGCTGAATCTATTCCCACCAGAAAGGTGCGTAACAAGTTTCGTAATTATTTACTAAGCCAATTATTAAATAATGATCGAATCCAATGGATTGGTAGTTATGGGATTGATTCTTCCCGAGTACTCCAGGAGATAGGAGTCCAATCTGACAAGATAATTCCTTGGAACTTTATTGTTACTGAAACCCCAGAATCCTTGTCGCCAAAAACTATACTAGCACAGGCCAAGTCTTGGCAACTGTTTTACATTGGGTCAATGATTGAAGCTAAAGGGGTTGGCGATATATTAGAAGCTATCGCTAAATTAAAAGCTAATAAGTTTCCAATCAAATTGAAGATAGCTGGTAACGATAAAACAGGTTTCTTTGTCAATAAAGCTAAGCAGCTACACATCGAAGATTGTGTAGAGTTTCTCGGAATAGTACCAAATAAGACCGTAGTTCCTCTGATGAGAGAATCTGATCTGGTATTAGTTCCTAGTCGCCACGAATTTCCAGAGGGTTTCCCACTGGCAATTACTCATGCCCTTTGCGCTCGAACTCCAATCATTGCTTCAGATCACCCAATGTTTATCAATAAACTAAAAGATGGCATCAGTGCGAAAATTTTCGAAGCTGGCAACTCTGTTGCTTTAGCAGAATCTATTCAAAAGCTGCTTTCAGATTCAGATCTTTACCAGAATCTGTCGATAGCCTCTTACGAAACCTGGAAGAATTTGCAGCTTCCAGTAAAATTTGCTGACCTAATTCAGCGATGGCTACATGACTCACCAGAAAATGAACAGTGGTTAATTGATCATCGGTTAAGTTCAGGGCGCTACAACTCAAAATCTCCCTAATTAAAATCCATAATTATTATGATTAATATCACTAATAACCAAAATCAAGAAGTCCTAATCTATAGGATTTCAGGTGCATTGTAAAATTTTTTTCGATTAATACCAAGTAGAAAATAATAATTACTAACTAACAATGGAAGTTACTTTGTCAAAAATACCGTTTAACCGCCCTGTTACTGTTGGAACGGAATTTGAGTATATCCAACAGACCATCAAGAACATGGATCTTTCCGGTGATGGTGCTATTACTAAACAATGTCATGCTCTACTCGAAGAAATATTGTCAGTTCCGAAGGTTCTGCTAACCACTTCCTGCACCCATGCTCTGGAAATGGCGGCAGTACTATTAAATATCCAACCAGGGGATGAAGTCATTGTTCCCTCCTTCACCTTTGTCTCTACTATTAATGCCTTCGTCTTACGAGGTGCTCAACCTGTTTTTATCGACATCCGCCCGGATACCCTCAATTTAAACGAAGAGAAATTAGAATCACTAATTACCCCCCGCACCAAAGCTATTGTTCCTGTACATTACGCCGGTGTCGCGTGCGAGATGGATACTATTTTGGAGATTGCTGGGCGTTACGGTATACCAGTTGTTGAGGACAATGCTCATGGGCTATTTGCTAAGTACAAAGGCAAGTATCTAGGTACATTTGGTTGTCTAGCTACCCAGAGTTTTCACGAGACTAAGAACTTTACTTGTGGAGAAGGTGGCGCACTGCTGATCAACGACCCGCAGTATATCGAACGTGCTGAGATTATCCGCGAGAAAGGAACTAATCGCACTCGCTTCTATCGCGGTCAAATTGATAAATACACCTGGGTAGATATTGGTTCAAGTTATCTCCCCTCAGGCATACTCGCAGCGTTCTTGTATGCTCAACTAAAAAGTCGCCAACAGATTCAGAGCAAGCGACAGCAAATTTGGGAGTACTACTACGAAAATCTCAAGGATTGGGCACCGGAGTACGGTATCCGCTTGCCAATTGTGCCAGAGTACTGTGACCAGGCATACCATATGTTCTACATACTCTTACCGTCCCTAGAGAAGCGCCAAGCCTTGATTGCTCACTTGAAAGCTCAAGGCATCTACAGCGTTTTTCACTATCTGCCATTGCACTTGTCTGATATGGGACGAGAGTTTGGGGGCAAAGAAGGAGACTGCTTGGTGACTGAGGATGTAAGCGATCGCTTACTTCGTCTGCCCTTTTACAACGATATGACGGAGGCTGACCAAGCAAGGGTTGTGGCATCAATCAAGAAATTTTTCTGAACTCTAGCAGAACTCTAAGACATACATAACTGAGGTAAAACTCGGTAACAAACACTATAAATAGTAGGGTCCAGAGTGAGACCCTACAAGTATATTTCCTGCCTAAGTCCTGAAATAAATAGATAGGCGAATATCAAGGCAGCTATCTAAATCCATAAATCCAATACTCAAGCGTTCGCATTTTTACCTTTTTTGATGTTTCCAGGTAAGCGATTGACCGTAGGTCACGCTACGCGAACGCTTACTTTGTCTTACCTTTGGTCAATATTAACTAAGCAATTCACTAGGAAATTTCTAATACTTAGGGTCACAAAAATTAATTATAGGAGTAGTCAATGAGCCTATCAATTACTAAAACCTATCTCGCTAATTCTGAAGAATGGGATGAAATTTGGCAACAATGCAATTATTCAACTTATTTTCATTCAAGAGAATGGGCGGAAATCTGGAATACCTATACTCAAGGAGAAATTCGCCCAAATCCTATAATAATCGTATTCTCAGATCAAAAAAAAGCTTTAATTCCCCTTTCCTATAAACTTGGAAATCAGAAATTTATCAAGAAATACTCATCCTCACCAGACGGAACCTTTGGAGGATGGATTTCTGCAGACGAACTTACCATTGACCATGCCATTTTAATCGTTAAATTTCTAGATACAAATTTTTGGGGTAAATTAAGTTGGCGAGTAAATCCTTACAATGAACTAGCTAGTAAAGCTGTAGCCCTAAGTTGTGTCAGTGAACAAGAGGAAGATACAACTCACGCCATTAACTTAGACGTGGGTTTTGAGACAATTTCCAAAACTTGGAAAAAGGGCGGTAATTCTATGGCTCGAAAAGTCCGAAAAGCCATCAAGGAAGGAGTTTCAGTAACTACAGCATCTACCCTAGATCAATGGTGGGAATATTATCAAGTTTATCAAGATTCATTACGACGATGGGGAGATAATAGTCTTGGTAGCTATAGTTGGGAACTTTTTAAAACAATTTTTCAACGTAATTCACCTAACGTTAAGCTTTGGCTAGCCCACTCTCAAGACCAAATTATCAGCGGAGCACTATGCTTCTACGCCAAAAAACATGTGGTGTATTGGCATGGCTCATCCTTAGAAAAATACTTGAATCTAAGACCAGTTAACTTAGTTATGCATGAAATTGTAAAAGATTCTTGTGAACAAGGATATTCTTGGTTTGATTTTAATCCTAGTGGTGGATTGGCAGGAGTTATAGCATTTAAGAAAAGTTTTGGAGCCGAGCCTCTTGACTGTTATATGATCTATGTTGATAATAAGTTGAGGCGTATGGTGAAACCCCTAAAACCTTTAAAGAAAATCCTAATGCCGTATTACCCTAAAGCTAACTAGGCCAAATGGTTTAGTTTTTATATCTAAAAACCATGACATTAACCAGCCAAATCCTGGTAAATCAATAAATTATAAATTATTTTAATAATAGTGATGGTTCAACCTCAAATCATTACCTAACCGTGAGCTATAATTGAAGCGGTACATTTGATGGCAAGATTCAACCTTTGTGAAATCGATGAAGCAGCAGTTGAGAGTTGGGTTTTTCTCTTTTCAGAACTATTTAGATAAAAATACTTTTTCTGGCATCCTTTATTATATGCATAAGTCTCTGGCATCAAGAGACATTGAGTTGATTAATCTCGGCAATCCCAAAGAAATATCGAATAAAAAATCCTATTGGAATAAGCTAAGAAAGCCTATCCAATTAATGGATTCACTTTTAGGTTTCAAGTATCACGGTCAAAATAAACAGCTCAAACGATTCATAGTTACAGTTCAAAAACAGTTAACCGAAACTCCATGTGATCTACTATTTTGCCCGGTTGCTTCAGGAGAAGTAAGTTTTATTGAAACTAAGATTCCTATTCTTTTTTTCTCCGATGCTACTCCGAAATTGATCAACAATGAGTACTATAAAAGTTACGAAAATTTAGAAGAGTTTTATCTAGCTGAAAAACATGAAATTTCTGCACTATCAAAATCAAATAAAGTAGTTTATTCTTCAGAATGGGCTGCCAAATCTGCCATTAATGACTATCAGGCAGAGCCAGAAAAAATTAAAGTAATTCCCTTTGGAGCTAATTTAGATAATATCCCCTCAATAGATCAACTATTTTATAAATCTAAGGCTTCCCGTTGCCGTTTATTGTTTATTGGTAAAGATTGGCAGAGAAAAGGTGGAAATATTGCCTTTAACACTTTGAAATCTCTGCTCAGCATGGGAATTGACGCTGAGCTAGTTATGGTTGGTTGTATACCACCGGAGGAAATTAAGCATGAGCGGCTAAAGGTCATTCCTTTTTTGAATAAAAATATTCCTGAGGAACGAGAGGAACTTAATCAATTATTTCTGCAATCCCATTTTTTTATATTTCCCACTCGTGCTGATTGTTCACCAATTGTGATTTGTGAGGCTAATGCATTTGGTCTCCCTGTAATCACAACTGATGTCGGAGGAATCTCGACAATTATTAAAGAGGGTAAAAATGGTTATATGTTACCGTTATCTGCCTCAAGTGATCAGTATGCTAGTGTGATAGCAAATAAATTTGGTGATCGGACAGTCTATGAACAGTTAGTCAAGTCTTCTCGAGAACAATACGATCAGTATCTCAATTGGGATAAATGGGCAGAAGCTATACATGGTGTGATGATCAGCATGTTGAATTGAGATCAACCCCTGGTCAATCGGATTATATATAGCAATCCGTGTCGCAGTTGTGAGATTTGGAAGAAAGTGAAGAGGGGAAAGAGGGGAAAAATATACTCATCCCCTCTTTCTCTTATGCCTAATTTATTTGACTTAACTATGAGGCCAACCTTTGTGACCATGCTCTAAGCCGGTAGGCATATTAACTATTGATAAGCTCTTTTGCTAGCAATGGTAATGGCTTACCGTCAAAGTATTCAGGAATTGGTGCACCCATCAATTGCAAAATTGTGGGGGCAAGATCAAGAGCATGACCTCTTCCGAAATTAACACCGGACGCAATACCTGGACCATTAGCGATGATAAATCCCTCAGAGCGATGGCTGCCAGCACGATAATGGGGTACAGGACCAATACGTCCGACATCAGGACTTTCAACCACATCTGTGGCATACTCATCTTGCCAGACAACTACTAAGTCGGGATCAGACAGCTTAGGATTTCGATCACTGGCCGACTTCCGTGTCTTGATGATGTCCTTGATCATCGGTACACCTTTTCGGGCATCTTTAAGAGCGTAAAGCTTTTGGATCAGTTCATCACACAAGGCATCATACTCCGATGGGGGTACCAATCCTTGTGGTTCTCGTCCCTGAAGATTGATACGGATATATCCTTCTGCAAAGCTTGGTAGGGCGAACGCTTTCATCTTGGGCCAGAGCGGCATATACCAAGAAGCGGGTTGGTAAGGTACTACATCGGTTTCCTTAGTGAGCCTGAATGGGGAGATCAGATCTGTTTCTTTAGAAGAATCTAACCATGGCTCGATTAGTTCGAAAAGCTTGGTGGGAGTTTCTCGTCTCAAAAACCTTCTAATTGGATTAGGGTCATACTTAGTACCCCACAGATGTCGCTCCCAATAGTTCCATTTCATTTTGCTCATGATTGGTTCCAGGGGTGTTCCCAACTCACCCCCATTCGCCAGGGCAAATTTGCCTGGAAAACTATGGCGATATAAAAACTCAGCCAGGAAGGTGGTGCTGGGCACATCCATGGTGTTAGGACCCATGCCATGAGCGGAGAAAATGACGACATGAGCATCCTTTGGTGCTTTGGCTAAAATCTTGCCGATTGCCCGATCAATGGCTTGAAAGCCTTCGAGCATGGGATCACCTGAAACACGGGGACTCAAATCCTCATAGAGAGGATGCTCCGGTTGACTCAACTGCCAGAAATTATGACCCATTGAATGGGCTTCGCCAAACACTGTTAAAAACAAGTCCCAAGACTCTCGTTGCAAGAGATCTTGACAAATAGTAGCGCGACGGGCAATCCCTGTCTCGAGAATTTTCTGAAGTCGAAGTGTTGCCTTTAAATCGAGACACACTGAATAGTCGTTATGGAGCCCTGGATGTTCTCCATGTTTGTCAACCAGTTCTTGGAACAGTGAAGTCGGTAAAGACCCGCTATCTACTTGAGGAGAATGGGCTCCCCAAGCTAAAACCTGCAGACCATTTACCTTGTCACAGAGCCGAGCTTGAGGCATGTCAAAGACTGCCACTCGATAATCTTCACCTAGGGCATAAAATGGAGAATACTCATTATAGTCATAAGCTGCCTTGGTGTAGAAGTCATAGGTACCTTCTCGAAATCCCAAGAAAGACCAGAACCCAGTTTTTTCAGGTGAGCAGCCAGTCAAAAATGTTGTCCAAGGCGTTTCTGCACTAAACGCTTCAAAGTTTTTCAGGCGTCCATAGGTTCCCTGGTCCCGCAGACGACGCATAGTCTGGAGATGTCCCTGAGACATCCATTTCTCAATCACAGACGGCTCAGCTGCATCTAGTCCAATGGCAATAACAGGCTTTTTCATTTCTCTGAAACTAAATGTTAATACTGGAGATACAACCTGCAACTTAACCAGGGGCATTTGTGAATCTTGGCAAGTCCTAGAGTGGCATTAAATTCGATTTGGTCTATCTTATACAACAGCTAAGGTTTACCGGTATACCCCTACTTTTATCTTTACCTATGGATTCACCAAAATCCTGATGGTTATATAAATTTATCAACAAGATTTACTTAAAGTTATATATGATAAACTTTTGAGAAAAAATTTTTTAGAAACAATCCGGATGACTGGACGTTTTCCCGTATATATTAGTGTTGATAATTACCAGGGATGTAAGCCGTCAGCTAATGCGCTAGAACACAGACTTCTAGCCTGTGCCACGCACGCTACTTGAGGTGCAGTCAGCTTACCAATAACTATCTAATTATCACGTCAGTTTTGCTAGCCCTGACATGTTGATAAAACTGTGTACAGTATAGTTTCTAAAAACACACCAAAATTGATAGTATTTTTTTTTAGTTTTGGTCTCAGTTTAGTCATTGCATTTCATCCAAGCTATTCTGATTTTATTTATCATAAAATTACTAATTCGTTAAGTAAAATCGCGCTTCACAGCCATCCGGCTAAAACTAGTAACTTAGGAACTAACCTTAATGGAATTGCTGATTGGTCCACTGAACTTCCTTTCTTAGATGCCTTCAAATCGTCGAGACCATGGATTACTCAATGTGTTTCTGGAGAAACAGGCTGTAGTGGTTCGTGGGATACTGACGAATACGATAAACTGGATTTAGACGAACACGGCTGGGTTAAGTCTTTACCTGCTCCAGAAGCTCCTCCTGAATATACTCGTGTGGCTACACTACTTTTTACAGGGATGAAAAATTATCCAGCTGGAAAGTATGTGGTTTTATACGATGGAGAAGGCACTATAGAATACAAGTTTGATGCTACCAAAGATGACGTAGCATCAAGGCCAGGAAGAGATGTCATTAATGTAACGCCATCCGGGGCTAATATCTATTTAATAATTACCTCTACGGATCCTAATCAAACAGGGAATTATATTCGCAACATTCGTGTTGTTCAAGCTAAGTATGAAGATACTTACGAGTCTGAACTATTTAATCCTGAATTCATCAATAAAATTAAAAAATTTCAAGCCATCCGTTTTATGGACTGGATGGAAACCAATCATTCTAAGCAAAGGGAATGGGCAAATAGACCAAAAGTAGATGATGCCTCCTACGCTTACGGTAAAGGTGTACCTGTAGAAATCATGGTTAAACTGGCCAATCGAATTGGTGCTGATCCATGGTTTAATATGCCCCATCAAGCTACAGATGAGTATATAACTAATTTTGCCCAAATAGTTAAAGATACCTTAGATCCAAATCTAAGGGTTTATGTGGAACTGTCTAATGAAGTGTGGAATTGGCAATTCCAACAAGCTAACTATGCCTTAGCTCAAGGTCAAGCTAGGTGGGGCAAGGATAAAGGAGATGCATACATGCAATGGTATGGCATGCGTACTGCTCAAATGTCTGATATTTGGAAAAAGGTATTTGGTAGTGACAGCAATAACGTTGTGTCTGTTATGGCTACCCATACCGTATGGCTTGGTTTGGAAAATGCTGCTTTGGATTGTCCTTTGTGGGTAGCAGAGGGTAATACTCCTTGTTATCAACATAGTATTGATGCTTTTGCGATCGCGGGATATTTTAATGGCAGCTTAAACGCGGACGAAAACGAAAGCACCATAGAATCTTGGTTGAATGAACCCGATGGCGGAGTGTCAAAAGCGTTTAAGCAGATCAAATCCGGGGGTTTACTTCCCACAGAAGAAGACTATGAGAGTTTAAGTGATATTGATCAAATTTTTAACTATCATCAAAAAGTAGCAGCTAAGAGAAAACTACAGTTAGTGGTTTACGAAGGTGGTCAACATCTTGTCAAGTCCGATAATCAAAAACTAACTGAGTTTTTCATTGAGCTTAATAGACATCCAGAAATGTATAAAATTTATACACAACTCCTGAATGAATGGAAGAATCAGGGCGGTGGCTTATTTATGCACTTTTCTGATATCAAGAAGCCTACTAAATGGGGAAGCTGGGGGGCTTTAGAACATGTATACCAAAAGAGTTCACCCAAGTATGATGCTCTCATAGACTTTATCGATCAAAATTCCTGATCCTGTAAACTTCCCTAGAAAGCTGTACAAGGGTGAATCTGCTACAGTTTAATCTGGCTAAAATCTTTCACCAACAACAATAGCGTTAGGGAAACAGCGTTTCAGTGCTATTTCTACGTTTCAATTCTTTGCCTCGTCCAAGAAAAGAGCTAAATTTTCAAGGCAGTTAAACGATGAAAACTCTCTCAGCTGTAGAATACAAACCCCAAGGTGTGAAGCAAATTGGATTAGTTGTGATTGGACGCAATGAAGGTGAACGCCTACGTCAGTGTCTACTGTCTGTGATTAAGAACGTCGCTCGTGTGGTTTATGTCGATTCTGGCTCCACAGATAACAGTGTGGAAATCGCTCATTCTTTGGGGGTAGAGGTGATTGGACTCGACCTATCTAAACCCTTTACTGCAGCTCGTGCTAGGAATGCCGGATATATCTATCTCAAACATTTAGAGCCAAATCTTAAGTTTGTCCAATTCGTGGATGGGGATTGTGAGGTAGTAGGGGGATGGCTCGACTATGCTCAAGGGGAACTGGAAGCCAACCCTAATGTCGCTGTAGTCTGTGGTCGCCGACGAGAGCGCTTCCCTGAAAAATCTATATATAACCGATTGTGCGACATGGAGTGGGATACACCAGTGGGTGAAGCTTCCGCTTGTGGTGGTGATGCAATGATGCGCACAGAAGCTTTTGAACAAGTCGGAGGGTTTAATCCTACCCTAATTGCTGGTGAAGAACCGGAACTTTGCTTGCGGCTGCGCCAGAGGGGTTGGAAGATTTTTCGCCTAGATGCTGAAATGACTTGGCATGATGCCCAAATGACTCGTTTTAGTCAGTGCTGGAAGCGGTTCTTAAGAGCAGGTCATGCTTACGCTGAGGGAGCCTCGTTACACGGTCACACTCCAGAACGCCATTGGGTGAAAGAAAGCCGGAGCATTTGGTTCTGGGGGTTACTCTTACCTCTGTTAGTATTTGCGATCGCATGGCTCACCCATGGCTTGAGCTTATTGCTGTTGCTTGGTTATCCTCTGATGAGTTACCGGATCTATCGTCATAAGTCCCAGACAGGTTTGAGCTCAACAGATGCTTTACTTTATAGTCTCTCTTGCATGATCGGCAAGTTTCCTCAAGTCCAAGGTCAGATTCAATTTCACCTAAATCGATTGCTAGGACAGCGTAGTAACTTGGTTGAGTATAAAACTGTACTTAATAGTAACAGTTAGATAGGGTTTGTAGTTGAGTTATAAACCAAGGATTAATAGCAAAAGATAATCGGGAATCGGGAATCGGGAATCGGGAATCGGGAATCGGGAATCGGTAACATTATAAAACAGATATGATTAGATTTTAAAACATATATAAACTTGATAGTTATTTAATTTTAAATTAAAGCGTTTTTCATAAGCATGAGATAAACAGGATTTTTTCAATCTTGCCTATTGCCTATTGCCTATTGCCTATTGCCTATTGCCTATTGCCTATTGC
>NZ_CEYLVT010000032.1:35136-47465 GCF_982860115.1 Moorena sp. | reverse complement strand
TCCCTCTGGCTCGTCCCATGTTTTACCCAAATGTAAAAAACCTACCCCTGTGAGGCAGGGAGCAGGGAGCAGGGAGCAGAGGGACTTTTGGTAACTTTACACAAGTTAATACCGCGCTGCATCAAGAAGTGAGGTTTATTTTTGTCCAGGTACTTATCCGTTACAAAACTTTATATAAAACTGTAGAAAAATTGGATTTTCGGAGTGATTTACAAAGTGAGGGCAGTCAAAAAGGCCTGATGCTCTTAATGGCAAAACAGATCCTCTTAAGAATAAATATTTCTTGAAAAATTTTTCTTGATTTAACTCAGAGTAATAGGGTGAATCTTTCCGAACAGAACAATCCACAAATCCTAAAATAATTGCAATCGATACGGAGCAAAGGACATGGTAACTTACATCGGTGACAACTTAAACAACTATGGTTATGGTGGCTCTGGTAACGACTATCTTTATGGTTACGGTGGCAACGACACCCTGGTTGGTGGCTCTGGCGACGACTACCTTAATGGTGGTATAGGCAGTGACCGGATGTATGGTGGCACGGGCAATGACAGGTATGTGGTTGACAGCACCGGGGATGTGGTCACCGAATACGTCAATCAGGGAATTGATACAGTCTACTCCTCGATCAACTACACCCTAGGAGACAACGTAGAAAACTTGACCCTGACTGGTAGTGCTTACGCTGGCAACGGTAATAGCCTCAACAACATCATCAATGGTAACAGTTCCAACAACGTCCTCTGGGGTAAATCTGGCAATGACAAATTGTATGGAAATGCTGGTGATGACGCTCTTATCGGTGATACAGGCAATGACTCGATGTATGGTGGCACGGGCAATGACATCTATTCGGTTGAGAGCACCGGGGATGTGGTCACCGAATACGTCAATCAGGGAATTGATACAGTCTACTCCTCGATCAACTACACCCTAGGAGACAACGTAGAAAACTTGACCCTGACTGGTAGTGCTTACGCTGGCAACGGTAATAGCCTCAACAACAGCATCAGTGGTAACAGTGACAACAACTTGCTCTGGGGTAAATCTGGCAATGACGAATTGTATGGGAAGGCTGGTACTGACGTTCTTCTCGGTGATCTAGGCAACGACTCCCTTTATGGTGGCTCTGACAATGACTACTTGTATGGTGGCTTGGGCAACGACACCCTTACCGGTGGCTCTGGTAATGACTCTCTTTATGGTTATGGAGGTAGTAGTTCCGGCGAACGGGACATCTTAACTGGTGGCACGGGTGCGGATACCTTCGCATTAGGTAACAATGCTTTTGGCATCAAGGTTGGCTACTTTGGTGATGGTAACTCTGGATACGCGACAATCACTGACTTTGATAGGACACAAAGTGATAAAGTTCAGCTCGGTGGTGGTATCAGTGATTACACTGTCAATTACAGTAATGTTAGTGGTACATCAGCACTAGATACAAGGCTATATTACCAGGGAGACTTAATTGCCGTCTTCCAAGATGACATCAGTTTTAATATTCACTCTGATGCAATATTTTAGGGTGAATAGGACTTAGTAAGTTTAGTTAGTATTGCCCCCCTAATTCCTAGATTTGGAAATGGGGGCAATACTCTATTATCACCTGATTATCGTACTCAAAACCGATCATCCTCCTGTGACCACTGCCCCTGGGACTCAGCCGCCCTGGGGCTACTTCTATGGTTGGCCTGATCAACCCTGGCAAGAACTCCAACTGCTTACCCGTCTCTACTCCAACGGGCTGTTTGGGCGTTCGCTTTTGGTAAACTATATATAGTTTTTTTTTTTCGGAAAGTTTTGCGTAAAAATCCGAATTATTAGAGATGAGTATATAGAGCAAGGAAAAACTGCATACTCTTAATGACAAAACCAATCATAGGATTGTGTAAGTCATAAAGAAGAATTACTTACTCTAACTAAATTCAAAACATTACGATCAGGAAAAAAACAATGGCTGATTATTACCTTGGTACTTTAACAAACACTCCCGTCAAATTCGATAGTTTCTCTGTCACACCCAATGATCCTAAAGATGTCTTCGAGTTCCGTCTTAATGGAACCAGAAACATTAATATTGCCATAACTGATATCAGTGCTGGAGACGATGCTGATCTCAAGCTATTTCGGGATAGCAATTTCAATGGCGTTTTTGATTCAGCAGACCAGCAAATTGCCAGTTCCAGCAGATTCGGAGATAGTGATGAGTCAATTAACCTTGCAGATCAAGTGACGGGTCTGTACTTTGCCCAAGTCGAGCGCTATGCTCCAGGTAGCTATGGCTCTGTCTCCTACGATATCGCCTTATCCACCTCCGATCCTAGTAACATACTTCACACAGAACACGATTTTGGTAACTTGTCAGACAATGATAGCCGAAATGGTTTTGTGGGTAACACAGATACCATTGATACCTACAAGTTTTCGATTGGGTTTTACGAGGGGGTGAACATTAAGCTTGAGGGACTCAGTAGTGATGCCGATCTCCGAGTAATCCAAGATATTAATAATAATGGTCTGGTTGACAGTGGCGAAGTCATTCGCACTTCAAATGGTTTTGGCATTGGCTCAGAAGAAATCCTAGATATTAACCTTTCCGGCGACTACTTCGTCCAAGTCTATCAGTTCAGTGGTGATACCAACTACACACTGAATCTTGACTATTTCACTACCCCTGACCTATAACTTTGAGGGTTTTCAACACTGAAGTTTGGTTTTGACAAAAAGGTAAGACCTGCGGAAAGGGGTGTTGATACCAAGTTCAATTGATCTCTAGCACCCCATCACCAGATCACCTTTTGATGAATATACGATCTTAGGACTTACAAGGTTTAGTCGGCTTAGTAAGTCCTAAGATAAATTATACAACTTATATCCATAAAAGCAATATTGTTCAAACAATATTGTTTGACAGGAATCACTACACCATCCCGACAATACTCTATGATAACCTGATCATTCCACTCAAAACTGATCATCCTCTTATGAGCACTGCCCCTTGGACTCAGCCGCCTTCGGGCGACTCCTATTGTTGACGTGATCACCCCTGGAACTCCAAATGCTTACCAATCTCCACTCTAACGGGCTGTTTGCCCCTTCCCGGTTAATTAATTAGATATTTTTGAAATTTTCCAGAGAGTTTTGCGTAAAAATCCGAATTACTAGAGATGAGTATATAGAACAAGTAAAAACAGCACGTAAGAATATACAAGGAGAAAAAAATGGTAGTGAGATTCGGCGGTTTTGGCAACGATACACTCAATGGTGGTCCTTTTAACGACAGTCTGAATGGTGGTTTTGGTAACGACATTCTGAATGGATTGGGCGGCAACGACACACTCATTGGTAATTTTGGTAACGACACACTCAATGGTGGAGCTGGAACCGACACCACCATTGGTAGTTTTGGTAATGATACCATAATTGACGACGATGCTGTTAATTTCGACATTCACAATGGCGGTTCAGGAATCGACACTATTGATTATTCCAATGTCACATTTGTTTCCGGTCGGGTCACCATCAACCTGGCAACTGAGACCACCTCAGTTTTTAGAGGTAATACCGAAACAATTCGCAATTTTGAGAATGTCGAGGGCTCTCAGGGGGGTGAGACAATCATCGGTACCACCGGCGCAAACCGTCTCGACGGTAATGGTGGCAATGACACAATCAATGGTGGTTCTGGCAATGATACTCTGAATGGAGATCGCGGGAATGACTTACTCAACGGAGGTTTTGGCAATGACATACTAAACGGAGGTTTTGGGAACGATACTCTCAACGGTAGTTTTGGGAATGATACTCTCAACGGAGGTTTTGGCAATGACATACTAAACGGTAGTTTTGGCAATGATAACCTCAACGGTAGTTTTGGGAACGATACTCTCAATGGTGGTTCCGGGAATGACATACTCAGCGGTAGTTTTGGCAATGATACTCTGAATGGAGATGCCGGGAATGACAGACTCAACGGTGGTTCGGGAGCCGATAGCCTCACCGGTGGTTCTGGCAATGACAGCCTCACTGGCGCAGGTGGTAACGATACCCTAGTTGGAGGTTTCGGCTCAGATACCCTTAACGGTACTAACAGTTTTGTGGACGGTGTTGGTGAAATTGATATCCTTGATCCTGGTGATGCTCTTGCCAGGGATCTGATTATCCTGGGCACCCGTGGCTCGATCTATTACAACGGTGCTGGTCTAGATTACGCTGTCATTGACAATTTCGACAGATTTAACTTCGCTGGCGAAACTGACTCTGACAAGATCCAGATTTCCGGGTCATTGTCCAATTACACCTTAAGCTCATTCACAGGTACAATATCTGGTGTTTCTATTACCAACGGTACTCGCATTAGCTTAGGTGCAGAAGACATTGCTTATGTCGATTCTAGTGGTTTACTGACCGCTAATGACTTTATCTCTGTCTAGTCGCCAAAGGACTTGATCTAACCGGGTGAGAAGTAGGATTGTTTGCTTTACTCGCTCTGTAGAGTTTAGGGGAAAGCTGCTCATGGTAGACCTGGAGAGAGGGGTGTTGGTACTAAGTTGCATTCATACCTACCACCCCATCACCAGATTACACTATCACCCTTTGAGGAAGATACTATCTTTAGGACTTACGACGTTTAGTAGGCTTAGTAAGTCCTAAGGTGAATTATACAGGTTATACCAATTTAAAGCAATATTCTTCCAGGAATATTGTCAAACAAGAATAACTACCCATCCCGACAATACTCCATGATCAGCTGATCATCACACTCAAAACTGATCATCCTCCTTTAACCATCGCCCCTTGGACTCAGCCGCCTTGGGGTTACTTCTATTGTTAACCTGATCACCTCTGGAACTCCAACTGCTTACCTTTCTGAGCCCCCTTGGACCGAATTGATAACTTTTATGCATAATTTTCTCTCATCTTTATCAAACCTTGACATAGTTAAAGGTTTAGTGAATAATTTGTAAACGTTATAATTTTTATCCGAGTTAGATATATAATCCAATTGGCTCTAAGTAAGCCATCAATAGCAATACTTAATTGAAGCGCTAATTACTTAGTTCCAGATTCAAACTATCTGTCTTGGATATATCAGTTCATGGTGCTCCACTAATCAAGGGGTCTATTGGGTCTAACCAATTGACTTGATCGACTTGATTGTTAGATGAACTGACCTATTAATCAATCAACAGATTATCAATAAAATCACGATTTAGTAGTATTAAGTAATCAGTTTTTTGACGCTACTAAGAGAGGCATTTTTGTGATTTTTTGGAAATCTGTAACGGTCAACATCAGGTTGATCAAAATTACCCTTGACTGACCCATAAACTGGGTTTGTTAAGTTCCACTATTAATAATGAGTATTTCTTGAATATTTTTTCAAGATGTAACTCAGACAAATAGGGGAAATCTTTCCGAACAGAACAATTCACAACTTTTACAACAATTGCAATCGATAGGGAATAAATGATATGGCAAATTCCACTCCTACCAACGGCCCCGATAACCTTTGTGGTACCCCTGGCCCAGACTACTTAGATGGTGGCATGGGCGACGACACCATGATTGGTGGCGCGGGCGATGACATCTATGTGGTTGAAAGCACAGGGGATGTAGTCATTGAAAACCCTGGTGAGGGTATTGATCAAATCAGCTCCTACATCAGCTACAACCTAGGAACCAGCCCCAACGTGGAAAAGTTGAACTTGACTGAGAGTGCTTACTACGGCTATGGTAACACCCTCGACAACATCATCGTTGGTCAAAATAACAACAACTACCTCTGGGGAAATTCTGGCAATGATGAATTGTATGGGAATGGTGGTAATGACACTCTTCACGGTGGTTTTGGCAACGACTCCCTATTTGGTGGTACAGGCAACGACACCCTGATTGGTGCCGATGGCAACGACTTGCTGATTGGTGACGTTGGCAACGACTTGCTATTTGGTGGTACAGGGAATGACTCCCTATTTGGTGACTCTGGCAATGACACTCTCCAGGGTTATCAAGCTAGTAGTCAAGGGGAACTGGACATCCTAACTGGTGGCACGGGTGCGGATAAATTCGTATTAGGTAAAAATGTATTAGTTAAAAAGGGTTATATCACCGAGATTGGCTACATTAATGATGGTGACTCAGGATACGCTACAATCACTGACTTTAATGGGGCAGAAGGTGATAAAGTTTGCCTCGGCGGGAGTATAGCTGATTACGAGCTGTCGGGCAACAATCTATATTACAACGGGGACTTAATTGCTGTCTTCCAAGGTTCGACTGATTTTGATATTGACAACCCTAATCATGTAATGTTTTAGGTTCAATAGAACTTAGTAAATTTAGTTAATATTGCCCCCCTAATCCCTAGATTTGGAAATGGGGGCAATACTCTATGATCACCTGATCATCTAACTTAAAACTCATCATCCTCTTCTCCCCACTTGCCCTTAGACTCAGCCGCCCTGGGGCTACTCTTAGGCTTGATCTGATAGCCCTGCTCTGGCAAGAGCTCCAATTGCTTACCGGTCTTGGCACCTTCTGGCTGTTTGCGCCTTCGCGGTTCATTCTTGCTACCACCACCATGGCGACGCCAAGAGGTTCGTTCTTCAGAGGTATCCTCGGCTACTACTTCATACAATAACGCTACCTTCTCCCCATCTTTACCTTTACGCAATACCCGACCCAAGCGCTGGATATACTCCCGAGATGAACCGGTGCCTGACAAGATAATCGCTACTCGCGCATCGGGGACATCCACTCCCTCATTCAACACATGGGATGCCGCTAAACAGCGATACTCTCCCTCCCGAAATCGCTTCAAAATATCATGACGCTCTTTGACTGGGGTTTGATGAGTAATCGCGGGAATTAATAACTCTTGAGAAATGCGATAAAGTGTAGCATTACCATTGGTAAAAATTAACATCTTCTCTGGATAATGCTGAGCCAGTAAATCTAGCAAAATCCTTAATTTTCCATCGGTACCTAAGGCAATTTCCTTAGCCTCCCGGTGAGCTAACATGGCACGGCGTCCGCTTTGCGATCGCGCACTTGCCATCACAAACTGCTGCCAACCTTTAATACTGCCGAGATGAATGTTGGAGCTCCGTAAAAAATCATTGCGCAACGCCATGCAAGAATTATAGCGATCGCGTTCTTTTTGGGAGAGCTTGACCTTAATCTGAATTACCTTATGGTCAGCTAGTGCCAAACCTGCCAATTGATCAGGGCTTTTCCGATAAACCTCTGGTCCTATCAAACCATTAAGGTCCCAATGACGGCCATCGGAGCGGTCTGGGGTTGCTGTCAGTCCTAACCGATAGGGTGCGATCGCATATTCCGCAATTACCTTATAAAAATCCGTAGGTAAGTGATGACACTCATCAAAAATCACCAAAGCGTACAGATTCCCTAAGGTTTCTGCATGAATAGTGGCACTATCATAGGTGGCGATCAGGATAGGCGTGCGATCGCGAGAACCACCCCCCAACACTCCCACCTCCACATCTGGAAAGGCTGCTTCCAGTTGAGCATACCACTGGTGCATTAAATCTAGGGTTGGTACCACAACTATGGTACTACGAGGAGTGTCTTGCATTGCCAACTGGGCCAGATAAGTCTTACCTGCTCCCGTTGGTAGCACCACTACCCCTTGACGACCGGCTCGCTTCCATGCCAACAGAGCTTCCCGTTGATGGGGATAAGGTTCCATCTCAAAACTAGATACTAGTTCCAGAGGAACAAATTCCCTAGCATCATCAATAAAATCAACCTTATCTCTGAGTAAGCTTTCTACCAGAGGACGATAGTGAATTCCTCTAATCCGAAACTTCTCTACCCGATCATCCCAAGTCGCATACTCCACCCAAGCGTTGCCCCTCGGTGGTGGATGCAAAATCAGAGTTCCCCGGTCAAACGTTAATCTAGGGGTGCGTGGCATGGATTCAAGGACGTTTCTTTGCTATTGTCGTACCGGTTCCGTTGCCAGGCTTTGGCCTAGCTTCAATAGCTAATAATACCAGACCACTGAACTTTCTTAAGTTGATTACGCCGATAGGAAAAGAAACGCTCCGGTTCAGAGTAAGTGCAGTGGGGTGCGATCGCAATTTGTTCTGAATCAATGCCCAATTGTTCCAACTGTAAGACATTCACGCGCCGCACGTCCAAGCGTACTCGTCCCGGTTTCGGGTCCTCTAATATCGGGGAGTCGTCTAGCTGCTGCAACACCCCCAGAATTGATTCGGTGCTATCCCCTTGATCAGTAGATACAATACTAGCTCCCACTTCAGCCGCCACGGTTTCTGATACCTGATAGCATTCCCCTGTAATTGCTGGACCGAGAGCAATGCGTAGATTTTCTTTACGGCTACCATTGTTTAGCAATCGTGCGATCGCATTAGGAACAATCCGTTGAGCAGTACCCCGCCAACCCGCATGAACTGCTGATACCTGTCCCGTTTCCATATCCCCAATCAGTAAGGGCGTACAATCTGCCGTACAAACCCACACAGCTTGGTTAGCTTCCTCACTTATAATACCATCAGCCGGTGGTTTATTGGAGTCTGGTTCACCGTTTTGGGTACTTTCAATTTCTCCAGGAGTCAGTACTGTATTGCCGTGAACCTGTTTAACTCGATACACCTGGGCATCAGGCTGGAGTACATCGACCATTTCTTCAGGAGAACGGGGAGAAAATGCTGAGGTGAAGAAGCCGTGATTCCATTGCTTCAATAGGCTACTCCTTAAATAGGGCAAATTGTTCCAAGTGTCCCAGTGCCAGGTATGCATTTAAATTTTGTTGACGGTTTACACTTTACAGTTTACCGTTTCAATTTTACACTTTATACTTTAAACTGTTATGACTTTAAACTATTGTGGATTTCAATCCTATAGCGTTTCTCGCAGTTATGAGGTACAGTCTTCTTTGACTTTGATTCCCTGTCTTGATCCAGCGCATCGCTATTCCCTATTCCCTATTCCTTATTGCCTCTTCTGATTTCCCTGTTCCCTGCTCCCTACTCCCTACTCCCTTACTGTCATAACCTAAAACTTTAAATTAACACCAGTTTACTGTCATAATTTAAGGCAACTTCCAAAGTTTAATACTATCATCTCTACTGCCACTGACTAAGGTTTTACCATCGGGACTAATCGCCAGAGAACTCACCCAGTTTGTATGACCAGTTAGAGTATTTTTTAACTCACCCGTTTCTAAATTCCAAACCTTAATGGTATTATTGGCACTACCACTAACCAATGTTTTACCATCCGGGCTAATTGCCAGAGAATGAACATAGTATATATGTCCTGTCAAGGTATTTTTTAATTCACCAATTGTCAAATCCCAAATTTTAATATTACGGTCTAGACTACTACTAAATAATGTTTTACCATCAGGACTAATGATTAGAGAAACAACGGAATCTTTATGACCGTTTAGGGTCTTTCTTAGATTACCTGTATCCAAATCCCAAATTCTGATCGTATTGCCCCCATTCCCACTAACTAACGTTTTGCCATCAGGGCTAATCACCACCGAACTAACCCAATTCGTTTCCCCCGTTAAGGTTTGTTTCAGCTTACCAGTAAGTAAATCCCAAACTTTGATAGTGTGGTCATAACTTCCACTTACTAAGGTTTGTCCATCGGAACTAATCGCAACAGAACTAATAAACCCCTGATGACCAGTAAGATTCTTTTTCAGCTCACCCGTTTTCAAATTCCAAATCTTGATAGTGTTGTCATCGCCACCACTAGCAATAGTTTCTCCATCAGGAGTAATAGCAACGGAATAAACATTACCATCATGGCCATTCAGGGTTCTAACTAACTCAGCTTTCGGCAAATTCCAAATTTTTACAGTATGATCATTACTACCACTTACCAAATATTGACTATCAGGACTAACAGCAATAGAACGCACTGAGTTAGTGTGTCCATTGAGAGTAGTTTTGAGGTATGTACTGCTGGGTAAACCAGCAATCAAAAAACTTAGATTAGACGGAAAAATTTGATACCTCAAATATCCATATCCTTGAGTAATTAACCCTAGAGATAATAAAGAAACTCCTCCCATCATGACTTGTTTTTTTAACTGGTCATTTTGTTTTAATGACGTTAAAAAATTAAGAAAGGACTCGTGATACTTAGAGGTAGATTGAGAAGGATTAGCAGGGGTGGCAGACTGAAACTCCAACACCTCCAAGACTTGGTCTACAGACTGATAACGGTGCTGATAGCTTTCTGGAAGCAGCCGATCCATTATCCACCACAATTGCTCACTCACCGGTTGCTTTAAATGCTTTCGCCAACTATTTACCCAGCGATAGCCTTGTTTCTTCCACAAATCCCAAGGGTGAACATTAGTCAGCAAATGAAAGCAGGTCGTGCCCAAACTGTATAAATCACTAGCAGCATAGGCTTTACCTCCCTCCATTTGTTCCATAGGCACATAGCCAAAGGAACCGATAGTGGTGCCAGTGATATTAGCCATGACCGTAGCCCTCAATTGCTTGGCTATCCCAAAATCGATTAGTACTAGCTGACTCTTTTTTTCAGATCCTTGACCCGAAGCAGGACGGCGAATGATATTACCTGGTTTAATATCTCGGTGAATCACCTTCTGTTGATGGACAAACTTGAGAATAGTTAGCAGTTCAAATAAAACATCCTTAATCTTGTCTTCACTGAATGCTCCTGCTTCTTCCAACTCTTGCTCTAAGGTTTTCCCCTCGATATACTCTTGGAGCAAATACAAGCGCTGATCTTCCTCAAAGTAAGCTAGCAAGGTAGGGATTTGGGGATGTTGTCCCAGCCTTTGCAATTGTTTTGCCTCTTGCTCAAATAATTCTCGTGCCTTTTTGAGTGCCTTCGTTCCCTCAATTTGGGGCGCTAGCTGCTTAATCACACAGTATTCATCCAATTTATCCCTATCTTCTGCCAAATAGGTTTTGGAAAATCCCCCATCTCCGATGGGTCGAATCGGACGATAGCGGTTTTTCAAGATTACTAGTTTGTTACCACAGCTTTGGCAAAACTGGTTATCATCCGGATTAATGGGATTCTGGCATTCGGGATTAAGACAGCAGATCATACTGGCAGGTCATCAGGGAATTTGGGTATGACTAGGCCATTAAGAGGGTAGTTTTTTCCTCATGATTTTCCTCTTAAGAGGGAGCATGTCACAGTTAAATGGCATACGGTAGTACTTACGGTAGAAATTCCCTGGTATCAGGATGGTTTTGGTAGATGCTAGCCGTAGATGCTAGACTTAGCGGTTGGCTAATCGGCTACAGTAGCGGCCAGCCCTTTTCGCTTTCCGGTGAAATTTGGCTAATCGGATTAAATGATGGGATTAAGGATTTGAGCTGTTGACCAATCCTTAGGATTAAGGGTACTGATTATTTTACCTTCAATGAATGATTTTAGCAGAATTTCAGCAAACGCGTTCGCGTAGCGTAGCCCTTCGGGCTAATCGCGTAGCGTGACCGTAGGTCAATCGCAATCTGGTTATAGGTTACAGGTTATAGGTTACAGGTTATAGGTTATAGGTTATAGGTTATAGGTTATAGGTTACAGGTTACAGGTTAGGTAGTTATTAAACCTTGGCCAAAAGGCCATGCTACGGGAACAACCTCTTTTAGGAACTATACTCTGTCACGGAAGTCATGGATTCATAGTGGGTAAGGCTAACGGCTGATACCTGAATGCTTACCATGGTGGTTCATTATGCCTAGGTATAAAATAACGACGCTAGCAGATATAATCTGATCTATCATTCTGTTATCCGATCTATTACTTGCGATCTATTACTTGTTAACTACCATGAGAGCATCTAATCGAATTCCCCTAGTTTTGTTTCTACTGCGCCTCAGTGTTTTTCTAGTAATGCTGATGTGGACGATCGATAAATTTGTGCGTCCTGAACATGCAGCTGCAGTCTATGAAAACTTTTACTTTATTAGTGGACTCGGTAACAGCATTTTTATTATTATTGGCGCTATCCAGCTAGTCATCATCATCGGATTTTTACTAGGGTGGAAAAAACGATTTACTTATGGTAGCGTATTAGTATTTCATGGGGTATCAACTCTCTCCTCCTATAAGCAATATCTAAGCCCCTTTTCTGATCCGAATTTGCTATTTTTTGCTGCATGGCCAATGTTAGCAGCTTGCTTTGCTCTTTATTATCTCAGAGACCTTGATACGCTGTTTGTCATCGATAGACGATAGGTAATCTAAAGACACAAATATGGTGTTCAAGTTGAAAGTTAAAAGTTAAAAGTTAAAAGTTAAAAGTTAAAAGTTAAAAGTTAAAAGTT
>NZ_CEYLVT010000032.1:27874-35036 GCF_982860115.1 Moorena sp. | reverse complement strand
AAAGTTAAAAGTTAAAAGTTAAAAGTTAAAAGTTAAAAGTTAAAAGTTAAAAGTTGAAAGTTGAAAGTTGAAAGTTGAAAGTATTAACAATTACCACATGAAAAATGACACACAGGATAATTATAAAATATTGGCGGGAAACCTGGGCTGTAGCACAGCGAATCTTGATTGAACTATGGCGAAGGCAGCGTAGCCTATTATTTTGGAGTATTTTTCCAATTACCGTGCTATTTCTCAACGGTTTAATTATGGCAGAACAGGCTCAGCTATCAACCGCTGAAGCATTTGAACGTGCGGCCCCAACTACTCTGGTGGGTGCTGCTTTGTTTTTTAGCTGCTTGGGGGGTAGCGTCGCAACGGTAGTCTCAGAACGAGAACAGCACATGCTCAAGCGTTTATTTATCTCTCCATTAGGCGGCATATCCTATTTCTTAGGAATTTTTTTGGCTCACAGCTGCATTGCTACAGGTCAAGCCTTAGTGGTTTATACCATAGCAGCATTTTTGGGGGCAAGGTTTCAAGGTTCCGTGTTGCTAGGGGTATTGATTATTTTGCTGAGTATTATTGCTTATGTGGGAGTGGGATTTTTTCTGGGAACTCAATTAGCGCGGCGCACTGAGGACGTTAATGCCTTAGTGGGAACCTTTGGTGTACCTCTATTAATTTTGGGTGGTGCGTTTTTACCAACTGCTTTGTTTCCGGAACAGTTACTGGAAATCGCTAAGTTTAACCCCATTTATCATATGAACGAAGCCTTGCTGGGAGTATGGGCTGATGGCAAGGGTTTGGTGGAAATCGAGTCTCATTTCTGGTTTTTGTTTGGCTTTGCCTCAGTGATGGTGATAGTCGGATGGTTGTCATACCAGGGGATGGTTCGGGTAGAGAGAAGATTGTAATTGACCAAGGGAGTTTTGTGCAGGGTAACCTAGTTTAAACCATTGAAGAATCAGGAGGTTTGCACAAAAAAAATAAACTTAAGTATAGTCGGGTCAGTTATCTATGACCTAGTACGTCTATAAAATTATCCGATTATCGTAAAAAAAGTCTGATTAAATTGCCTTAGTATTGCTGAAGGTTTAACTAGTGCTAAATATCCATAAATTAAGTAAGTCTTACGGTAATCGAAACGTTCTGCGGGATTTAACCCTAACTATTCCAGCGGGAGAAATATATGGTTTACTCGGACCCAATGGTGCAGGTAAGACAACTACTATCAACATCATCTGTAACTTACTACGAGCGGATAGTGGTGCGATCGCAATCAATAACCAACCAGTATCCGAGGCAACGAAAAAGCTGATTGGGGTTGCTCCCCAAGAGAATTTACTGTATCAAACCCTTAGTTGTCAAGAAAACTTGTATTTCTTTGCTCGTTTGTATGGGTTAGATGGTCAGCAGTGCTCTAAACAAGTTTACGCTGCCCTTACTGCTGTAAATTTATTAGAGCGGGCAAAAAGTCCAGTGGAAACCCTCAGTGGTGGGATGCAGCGACGGATGAATATTGCTGTTGCTCTAGTGCATCAGCCGAAATTACTTATTTTAGATGAGCCTACCACAGGCTTAGATATTGAAGCCCGATATGAAATTTGGGACTTGATTCGACGTCTTCAGGGCCAGGGAATTACTATTTTGCTGACGACTCATTCCCTTGATGAAGCAGAACGTCTTTGCCACAGAATTGGCATTCTTAAACAGGGACAGATTGTAGCAGAGGGGAGTTTGGTTGAGTTACGGCAAAAGATTCCGGCTCAAGAAATTTTAGTAGTAGATACCCCTCAAGAAGAACAAGCGATCGCTCGTGCCCAAGAATTAGGCTTTACTCATCGCCGCTATGGCAATGATTTAGCGTTTTGGCTACCAGAGTCTTTAGACCTAAAGGACATTATGGCATGTTTTGATGGGATTCCCCTCGATTCCATTGCTCGTCAGCCAGTGCGGCTTGAGTATGTCTATGTAGAGGTTACATCAAATCTGGGAAATAAGTTAGTGGTTAGTCGTTAGTGAGAGTGTGTTGATCTCTACTAACTACTGTAGGGGCGAACAGCTGTTCGCCTCTACTAACCACCAACAAAAAAAGAACAAGCTGGATATTGTGGGTGATTAACGATAACAATCTACAAACCATTCCCTTTGCTAGACAGCTGAACCCCAACTTTCCTGAATACGTACCGCAAGCCCTCTGATGACAAAAGACTCATCTGGGCCAGGATATAATCAGCTAAGTGGGTAGTTGCTGACAGCACAATCAACCCCGATTCTTTGTCAAGCAAGCGCTCAATTAATTCAGCCTTTTCCTCTACAGATAATGTTTCGGCTAGACGCCAAACGCTATCAACCTTATTAGGCTTGGAGTTAATGTCAATTACGCAATTCTTATACATTGCCTTACTGCCCTTCAATAACTGATGGGATTATAGAATTGCTGAGTTGACCGCTGTAACCGTAAATCTACTTAGAGAAAATAGACCAGCTCTGGAATTGTAAGTAAATTCCTCAAGGTTAATCAACCTGTTAGGGTTAATCAATGTTTTGTCTTCAGAGGGATATTATAACCCTTTTTTTCAGGATTTGTCACCATTTCCAGATCTCAACCCAGAGCCTTTGTTTGATTACAGCTAATCAAACCTATTGTGAATGACTCGATGCTGCTGGCTTTAGCAGTGTTACGATCCCTGAAATCTGTGAAGATGCCCCAGATAACTTATGGTATCTAGTTTATGGACGTTACCTAGCTAACTGTGATCACATAATTTTAACTAAAACTTGAACAAGTTTAGTATTAACTTCACGAATACTTTAAATAAAAGTATTTTTATTTAACAAAAGAATTGATAAATTGATAAATAGTCAAGTCAAGCAAAATATAAAAAAAATTCAGGGTAAAAAAATAAGACACCTTAAGGTATTTTAATTTTTCATTAATACTCCAAAATTTAAACGTTTATTTACAGGGTAAACTACGAAAAATTTATCGGTTTTACGAGTCTGAATTAAGGTGTATCAACTGGTGTATCAACTGGTGTATCAACTGGTGTATCAACTTATGATGCCTTGAGGTGAGCTTAGTCTAAATTTGTTTGTCTGCAATGACCTTCTTGTGTCAATTATGTAATCTACCAAAGACAAAATCTGATGACTACTATTTTTGGATTTGAGACTGGCAACTTCATAAATTGGAACACTATCGGCGATGCCAGCATTGAGACAGCGGCATTTGGTAGTATCCCTTCTCAGGGAAAATTTCAGGCTTTAATTACTAATGATGTCGGTTCTGTAAGTGATAGCGCACTTGAAAACCTCTTGGGCTTAAACCCAGGCACTATAGATAGTTTTGGCAATGGAGACGCCAAAGAAGGATCGGCTCTCAAGCTAAAACCTATTACAGTCAACGCTGGGGATGTTTTGAGCTTCGACTTTAACTTCCTGACTGATGAGCTTACCCCTGACTCCACCTTCAAGGATTTTGCCTTTGTCTCCATCACCCCAAACGTTTTATCTAACCTAGCAGATACCAATAGTTCATTTCTCCTGTCTCCTACAGGATTTCGTGAGGAAACAGACTACGATACTTTTACCTACAAATTCCCAACTGGTGGCACTTATCTAGTAGGTATGGCAGTGGTGGATGTAGAAGATGAGTTGTTGGAATCCGCGCTACTAGTGGATAACTTAAGAGTTGTGCCGAAAGATGAAGTAATTCTAGGCACAAGCAATGGTGAAACTCTTTTCGGCACTGCTGATAATGACAGCATCTACGGTCAGGGTGGTAATGACAGAATCTTTGGCAGTGAGGGAGTCAACATTATCTATGGTGGTGCTGGGGATGACGAGATTTTCGGCGGTTCCAACCCTGACACCATTTATGGCGGCACTGGTAATGACGAGATTTTCTCTTCTGGAGGCAATAACACAGTCTATGGAGGTATCGGTAATGACCTCATAGACACTGGCACTGGTAATGATTTAGTGGTTGGTGGCTTCGGCAACGATACGATCAGGCTTGGGGGTGGTCAGGATATTGTTGTCCTAGAAGCACGCAAAGGAACTGATACTATCATTAACTTTAAGGCTGGTAAAACGTCGCTAGGTCTTTCTGGTGGTTTGACTTTCAGTAATTTGAGGTTTAACCAAAGTGCTGATGGTGTCGAAATCGCTGCTAACGGTGAAGTCTTAGCAGTTGTCAATGATGCACAAGTTAGCACTATTGCCAGCGCTAGCAACTTTTTGACGATTTAGCTAAGACCGCGATTCATCCCACACCTCAATGCGCATTGAGGTGTGGGATGAACGCGGAGCTGGATCTTTCATCGTTTTGAGATCGTCTATAATGAAAGTAGTAGGGAAAACAAATTAAGAGCTAACCGCCACCTACGTGCTTTAAAATCGAACTTTTCTGTATTGTTCCGGTGCGGAGGGGCATCCCGTGTCGTTAATAAAGCTTACCGAGTATCCGTTCGCGCAGCGTCGGCGAAAGCCGATACCGTTGGGTGGAGTTGGTAAGAAGCCCACACTGTAATCTTTGATGAGCGTGTGGGAGTATGTCACCAATAACTATACCGTTAGGGGAGCACAGCTTGCGCCCCTACTACTGAAGATAAATCCAGAAGGGTGTTTGAGGTAGAGTTTAGCGACTGTCGCTATAACTCTGCTTTTTCTGTGAAAACCATCATCAACAGGTCTATAATCTCAAGAGGTACACTGGGGGAATTGGTAGTTAAAGATTACGGTTTTGATTAGTAATCGGTTCCCTATGTCTACATTTTTATTAGAAGTCGGTACAGAAGAATTACCCGCAGATTTTGTCGATAGTGCGATCGCACAGTGGCAATCGAAAATTCCCCAAACCCTCGATGAGTACTTTCTTACTCCAGAAGGAATTGAGATTTACGGCACCCCTCGCCGCTTAGCAGTTATCATTAAACAATTACCTCAAAAGCAACCCGACCGAGAAGAAGAGGTTAAAGGACCACCAGCTAAGGCAGCGTTTAAGGATGGCGAACCTACTAAAGCAGCACTTGGGTTTGCCCGTAAACAGGGGGTAGAGCTAGATAATCTATTCCTCAGAGATACGGATAAAGGAGAATTTGTCTTTGTTCAGAAACAGATATCCGGTCGCCCCGCTACGGAAATTTTAACGGAACTGATTCCCCAATGGATATTTGGATTGGAAGGAAGACGATTCATGCGCTGGGCGAATGGAGATTTAAAGTTTCCCCGTCCCATTCGCTGGCTAGTCACACTTTTGGATGATGTAGTGCTACCGGTAGAGTTAGATAATAATGCCGAGGCTATCAAAAGCGGACGCATTTCCAGTGGTCATCGGATCTTGTCTCCCAAACCGGTAGAGATTCCCCAAGCTACAGATTATCAGTCCTGTTTGCGCAATGCTTATGTAGAGGTCAACTCTGAAACACGTCGGGAGACAATCAAATCACAAGTAGAATCAGCAGCTAAAGAGTTAGGTGGTTATACCCCTCTGTACCCTGAATTATGGGAAGAAGTCACTAATTTAGTGGAATGGCCGACAGCAGTAGTGGGTAAATTTTCCTCAGAATTCTTGAATTTACCACAAGAAGTGGTCACCACAGAGATGGTGTCTCACCAGCGCTACTTTCCAGTATTCAAAACCGAAGCAGCTACTGAACTTATCCCCTATTTTATTACTATTGGTAACGGTGACCCTGCTAAATCCGAAATTATTGCTACTGGCAACGAACGGGTAATCCGAGCGAGGTTAGCCGATGGGCAGTTTTTCTACAAAACTGATATCGACTCACCATTAGAAAGCTATTTACCCCAACTGGAGAAAGTCACTTTTCAGGAAGATTTAGGTTCAGTACGCCAAAAGGTCGGTAGAATAGAAAAGATAGCGAATCAAATAACTGACCAGTTACGTCAACACTCTCCTAATTTAATCTCACCAGAGGCGATTACTCAGATTCAAAGGGCCGCCTTACTGTGTAAAGCTGACTTGGTTACCCAGATGGTCTATGAATTTCCTGAATTACAAGGGGTAATGGGCCAAAAGTATGCCGTTGCTAGTGGGGAATCTGAGCAAGTCGCAACAGCAATTTTTGAGCATTATTTACCGAAAGGTGCAGGGGATGCTCTACCTAAAACCCTTACCGGGCAAGTGGTAGCATTAGCAGACAGGCTAGATACCTTAGTCAGTATCTTTGGTTTAGGTATGTTACCCACAGGCTCTTCTGATCCCTTTGCTCTACGTCGTGCTGCTAATGGTATTATCAACATTACCTGGAATGCCAACTTACCGATTAATCTTCAACAGTTGCTACAAGATATTGCTGCAGATTTTGTAGCTGCTTATCCAGACAATAATTCACCAATAGAGTCATTACAGGAATTTTTCTTACAACGGATTCGCACTCTGCTCCAAGAAGAAAATAAAATTGACTATGATTTAGTGAATGCTGTGTTAGGAGAAGATGATCCGGAGTATCAAAACAGGGCATTAATTGACGTGTTAGATGTACGCGATCGCGCTTTGTTTCTTCAGTCTATCCGAAATAATGGTACCCTGGATAAAATCTATGAAACTGTCAACCGTTCAGCTCGTTTAGCTAAACAAGGGGATTTAGATACCAAAGAGTTACAACCAACAACAGTAGTGACTCCGGAATACTTCCAGAAATCTTGTGAGCAAGCATTTTATGATGCCCTAGTGGAATTAGTGCCGAAAATTAAAGCTTCTCAGGAAGAGCGAGATTATCAGAAATTAGTGGAAGCACTAGAAGAGATTGCTCCTACGGTTAGCACTTTCTTTGATGGTGACCAGAGTGTATTGGTGATGGATCCTGACCCCAATATTCGCACTAATCGCTTGAATTTGTTGGGATTGTTGCGGAATCATGCTCGTGTATTAGCAGATTTTGGAGCAATTGTCAAAAGTTAGGGTTTGGTTTGTCAGCATATGCGCGAAGCGCACGCTACGGGAACAGTAATCAGTAAGCAGTAATCAGCAATCAGCAATCAGCAATCAGTAATCAGCAATCAGCAATCAATAATCAGCAATCAGCAATCAGCAATCAGTAATCAGTAATCAGTAATCAGCTGAAGGCTGTTCGCGTAGCGTGGCCAAAGGCCAAGGCTGAAGGCTGTTCGCGTAGCGTGGCCAAAGGCCAAGGCTGAAGGCTGTTCGCGT
>NZ_CEYLVT010000032.1:0-27774 GCF_982860115.1 Moorena sp. | reverse complement strand
GCTGAAGGCTGTTCGCGTAGCGTGGCCAAAGGCCAAGGCTGAAGGCTGTTCGCGTAGCGTGGCCAAAGGCCAAGGCTGAAGGCTGACCGCTGACCACTGACCGCTGACCACTGACCGCTGATAACTTTGGAGGATTTATTGTAAAAGCTCTATCTGCGGTTTTATTAAAATTGTGCTCAAATTGAAACTGACCCACGATTGAGCTAGCCTCAGAACTGCCATGGAAATTCTAGAAACCGTAACGTTTGATGATGCAATGGCATTCACCGAATCGATAATGAGCAAAATGGTAACAGGGGAACTAACATCGCCAGAAATGACCGATGCGATCGCATCCTTAGTCAAAACCAAAAATGGAGCAAGAGGCTTCTTTGTCACCTACCTTACCAGTGAAAGCACCTTAGCCGACAATCCATCACCAGAGGTGATCACAGCTCTAGAGTCATCCCCCGAAATCGTAGCGGAACTGTTAGTCAAAAATTTAGCTATGTCAGCCGCAATGGGATTGAACCATCGCCGCAATGGTAAAGAAGACATGGCTCAAGGATCAGACCGAGTGCGATCGCGTAGTGCTAATCTCATTAAACAACTAAATATGCCAAGCCTGTTTGACATTGCCCAACAGTTAAGGCAAAGCGCCCTTACCGGAGTTGGTCACTACCAAGAATTTCTCCAGCGCTGGAGATACGATTCTGAACAAAAACAGGTAATCTATCACGCTTTATCTGACATTCTTGACGAATAAGTAAAGGGATGTTTTTGACAATCGAAAAATCCAAATAACAATTAATAGGAAATAGCAATTTAAAAATTGTTATTTCCTATTTTCTCATCTCATCATGCCTACTTTCTAATAGTATCATCGCCAATGATCAAAATTCTTCACCTATCTGACATCCACATGGGTAGTGGTTTCTCCCATGGACGAATCAACCCTGCTACTGGAATCAATACACGTTTAGAAGATTTTGTCAATACCCTAGCTAAATGCATTGACCGAGCCATTACCGAACCTGTGGATTTAGTGCTTTTTGGCGGTGATGCCTTTCCCGATGCCACACCACCACCTTATGTTCAAGAAGCCTTTGCCAATCAATTTCGCCGCTTAGTAGATGCAAACATTCCTACAGTTTTATTAGTAGGAAATCACGACCAACACTCCCAAGGACAAGGAGGTGCTAGCTTATGTATTTATCGCACCTTAGGTGTGCCTGGATTTGTAGTAGGGGATAGCATCAAAACTCATAAGATTCAAACTGACAATGGTTTGGTACAGGTGATTACTCTACCGTGGCTAACCAACTCCACTCTTCTTAGTCGCCCAGACACCGAAGGTTTAACCCTAGCCGAGGTTAACCAACTCCTGATCTCACGGCTTGAGCCAATCTTAGAAGCAGAAATTCGTAAACTTGACCCAAACCTGCCAACGGTTTTGTTAGGTCATTTAATGGCAGACCAAGCTAGATTTGGTGCAGAGCGCTTCCTCGCCGTTGGTAAAGGTTTTACTATTCCGCTCTCGCTGCTGACTCGACCCTGCTTTGATTATGTAGCTTTAGGACACATCCACCAACACCAGAATCTCAACCACTCCAATGACCCCCCAGTCATTTACCCTGGCAGTATTGAGCGGGTCGATTTCAGTGAAGAGAAGGAAGACAAAGGTTATATCATGATTGACCTGTCCAAAGGTCATGTTCAGTGGGAATTTTGTCCCTTGTCAGTGCGTCCCTTCCGTACCATTGAGGTCAACCTTGCTGAAGCCGATGATCCCCAAAGTAGTTTACTAAATGCTATTGGTAACGAAACGATTAAAGACGCTATAGTCCGGCTGATTTACAAGCTACGTTCTGAGCAGCTCGACCTAATTGACAATACTGCGATACATGAATCCTTGAGGCCAGCCCACCACTATACCATTCGTCCAGAATTAGTCAGCCAGCTAGCTCGTCCCCGCTTGCCGGAACTGGGTATAGGTAACAGTATTGATCCCATGGATGCCTTATCCACATATCTAGAAAATCGGCAAGACCTCAGAGATATTGCTGCAGATATGCTAGAAGCTGCAGAATGCCTATTAGAGAAAAATCGGTAATTGGTAATTAGCTATTCGCAGGAAAACTACCACCGATGAAGTGGATATCACTGAAGGTTTCGATCCACAGACGAGCGCCACAATCGAGTGGGTGATCTGGCTGATAGACAATTCGACATGGACCGAGGATTTCTACCTCGTTTCCGTATAGATTGTTGCCGCTTCGTTTTACTGAAATCACTGGCTTCCGGTCTTTGGGACTTTTGTGCATATTCGAGCCAATGTGATTACGGTTGACATTGATCTTAGCTAGAGCCGGAGGACGATTTTTACGCCACTTACCCTTTGGGCCACGTCTACCTTTAGTAATTTGAGGCAGATTATTAAACAGGGGAATAATCCAGAATTTACCGCTTTTATAAGCACCCCGGACGCGACCGGAGCTTAGGAGTTGTCGCAATCGTCTAGAGGAGATTCCTAATATAGATGCCGCTTCAGTAGTACTAACACACTTGTTCATCAGTTTATTTTTTTAAACTATTCCGATAAAACTATAATAATATAAAATTTGTGGAATGCCAAATCATGGGGTTCTATTAATTAATGCATCAGCCCTCAGCACTCAGAAGATTCCCTGAATAACATTGAGTGTAATTAGGGCTATCATTAGACAAATCAGGTCAGTTGGAATAATTGGTTGGGACTTTTGGAATAGCTAAAAATGGCAATCAGTGCTACTGTAGGATGCCATACTGTTGCGCTAGTTATCCTACATGGTTGAATCAATACCTAAGCAAAACTACCGTGAAGATCCAGGGTCAGCCATCGTAGGCTTCACAGGTCAACAGTTTCAGCAACAGCTGCTTGACAAAACCTGAGTAGACATCTGTTCTAACTCCTGATTAACCTGATGGTTTGTGCAGCATAACTGGTAACGCTCCTAACACCTGATGCAATGACAGCACTGCCCATTCCCCACCAACCTTCAAGTTCAACCAATAGCACCAACTCCTATGCTGGTGCTAAGAAAAACCCTGTGTCCACCCTCAAAGAACTGGTGGCACGTCTTTATCGAGAACAGCACAAGGTTCAAGATTTGTTAAGCTCATTGGGGTTTGCCTTACGCAGCTTCAACAATCTCAATCAGTTTTTAGAGTTAATTCCTCTAATGGCAGCACGGGTCAGTGATGCCGATGGGGGAGCTTTAATCCTGTTCAATCGAGATGGTCAGGTACAACGCTCTGACCTACACTACCAGAACCCTCAGGTGGGTCAGACTATTCGTAAAGCGATAGAAAAGACCACCCACCAAGTCACAAGTCCTAATGGCCAAGGGGGGAATTCTAACCAGACACCAACTTCTTTGAAACTAGTTCAGGCATCCTTTGATAAACTCTTGAGGGATTATCTTGAACCCAATATCCAACTGTTTAGTCTTCCCATTCTGCTTAAAAATGCTGAACAAGGACATTTGTATATCTTTAGCCATGACCCACAATATAACTGGACACCGACACGACAGAAGTTGGTAAGGTTAGTGGCTGACCAAACTGCAGTAGCGATCGCTAATGATGAACTTAAAGTTGAGCTACGCCATAAAGAACGCTTAGATCGAGAGTTAGAAATTGGTGCCGATATCCAAATCCGCCTACTACCGCGCCAATGCCCTGAAATTGAAGGGGTCGAATTAGCGGCTTTCTGTAAAACCGCTAACCGTGTCGGAGGTGACTACTACGATTTCATTCCCACCAACTACGACCAGCTCGGACCGAAAAACTCCGGGGATAGTCATCTCAATGATGACCACAGTGCTTATTTACCTTGGAGCATTGTGATTGGTGATGTGATGGGAAAAGGGGTTCCAGCTGGGTTGATTATGACTATGACCAGGGGAATGCTGCGGGCAGAAGTGCTAAACGGTCACTCCCCTGCACGCATTCTCGAACACTTGAACCGGGTTATGTATGTTGACTTGGAAAATTCCCACCGGTTCGTTACCTTGTTTTATTCTGAGTACGACCCCAAAACCAAGATTTTGTCCTATAGTAATGCCGCTCACAATCCCCCCTTGTTGTGGCAGGCATCAACCCGTTCTATCAAACCCTTGGATACGGCAGGGATGCTGATTGGTTTAGAAGTTGATTCTCAATACGAAGACTCTCACGTGCAGCTAGATTCAGGGGACACCATTATTTACTACACTGATGGGGTGACCGAGGCAGCCAATCTCAATGGCCATCGCTTTGATGAGGACAATCTAACCCAAAGCTTCCAGTGGGCCTGTGAACATAGTTATAGTGCTCAGGAAATTTTAGATTACCTATTTGAGCAAGTGCAGCAGTTTACTGGTACAACAACTAACGGAGATGATATGACACTGGTCGTAATGCAGGTAAAATCAAGGCTTGAGTAACAGATTTAAGGTATAGGAAATCATAGCAATGGTGATTCTAGGCATACAAGCAGTAATAGTTCCGTTCTTATGCGTTAGCGATTGGACTGATGTCTTGGGATGGCTGAACTCTCAGTTACCCATCGATGGACTAGTTTTGGCTCAAACTATTGAAGATCCAGATGTACTTGGTCAAATCAAGACCGCGTGGCAAAACTTTATTGATTCTGGTCAGGCTGCGGCGCTGGTGATTGGTTTAGTTGTTGGTTACTTATTCAGAAATCTAACTTCGTTTAACTAAATCTAATTTCGTTTAACTAGTCTTTTAACTAGTCTTTTGTCCTTTATCTTGTTTCCAAAACTGTGACTGAGCAAAAAACCTGGAGTCAGCGATTTGAATCAGCGTTACATCCAGCAATTGCTTGCTTCAATGCCAGTATCGGCTTTGACATAGAACTGATTGAGTATGACATTACTGGTTCTGTGGCTCATGCCAAGATGCTTGCCCATACTGGCATTATTTCTGAGTCGGAAGCTCAGCAGCTAGTAGCTGGCTTAGAACAAATCCGCTCAGAATACCACCAAGGAAAATTTAACCCTGGTGTTGATGCTGAGGATGTACACTTAGCTGTAGAACGCCGCCTAACTGAACTTGTGGGTGATGTTGGCAAGAAGCTACATACAGCGCGATCGCGTAATGACCAAGTTGGTACGGATACCCGACTCTACCTCCGCGACCAGATTGACCAGATTCGTAGCCAGTTACGTAACTTCCAAGAGGTCTTGCTCAATCTGGCCATTGCTCATGTTGAAACCCTGATTCCTGGCTATACTCATCTGCAACGGGCTCAGCCAGTCAGTTTAGCCCATCACCTGTTAGCTTACGTAGAAATGCTAGAGCGGGACTGGCAGCGTTTAGGGGAAATCCGACGGCGGGTCAATATCTCACCCCTCGGTTGTGGAGCCTTAGCAGGGACTACTTTCCCCATTGACCGACATCATACCGCCAAAACCTTGCATTTTGAAAGAATTTATGGTAACAGCCTCGATGGAGTAAGCGATCGCGACTTTGCCATTGAATTCCTCTGTGCTGCCAGTTTGATCATGGTACATCTGAGCCGATTTTCAGAAGAAATCATTCTCTGGTCATCTCAGGAATTTGGCTTTGTTACCCTAAAAGATAGTTGTGCTACTGGTTCGAGCATCATGCCCCAAAAGAAAAATCCTGATGTTCCCGAACTGGTACGAGGTAAGACTGGTCGTGTCTTTGGTCATCTACAAGGGTTGTTAGTTTTGATGAAAGGGCTACCTTTGGCTTACAACAAAGACTTGCAAGAAGACAAAGAAGCACTGTTTGATAGCGTTAACACTATCAAAGCCTGTCTCGAAGCCATGACCATTCTCTGGCAGGAAGGGTTAGAATTTCGTACCGAACGTCTAGCATCAGCAGTTACTGAAGATTTCTCTAACGCTACCGATGTCGCTGACTATTTAGCCTCAAAAGGAGTTCCGTTTCGGGAAGCCTACAATCTGGTGGGTAAGGTGGTCAGAGGTTGTTTGGCATCCGGGAAGTTACTAAAAGATTTGAGCCTCGAAGAGTGGCAAGCGTTGCATCCAGCCTTTGAGGAAGATATTTATCAAGCCATTGCCCCGACTCAAGTCGTCGCTCGTCGGAATAGTTATGGTGGCACTGGTTTTGACCAGGTTAGGCGAGGGATTCAGGATGCATGCGATCGCCTAAATTCCAATAATGATTGATCGCTAATTTATCTCTAATATTAGATCTTGTCGTTCGCGTAGCGTAGCCCTTCGGGCTAATCGCTCAAGCGCGGAAGCTGAGGCCAAAAGCCACGCTACGGTCACGCTTCCGGAGCGTAGCGTGACCGTAGGTCAATCTTGCGCCAGTACAAAAATATTTAATAATAGGGAACTTCGGAGTGGGAAACTTCGGATCAGAAGTAAGATTTTTTAGTTAGTTTTTGGCTTCAAACATAATTTGACTTTTGTTTATTCCAATAACATAACCTTGACTTATTCTGACTCGAAGCTCCTGACTCGATACTCCTAAATTTTCTACATCGACAGTAGTTAATCAACTGGGATAGTTACCTCTGGGAATATCAGGAATCAGCTGATAACTGACTCATTACATCGCACCAGTACCACCTTGGTAATTATCCTCATTATTTTCTGCTGTTGTTTCCTCCGACTTAGGAGGTTTGGTACCGTACCGTCTATTTTTGGAAAAACGGCCCGTATTACGCTTGGATTTCCGAAACTTACGGGCGTAAGCTTGATTCCGCTGCGCCTTTTCCTTTTTTAGATTGCGGCGCTTTGCCATGTTTACCTCATTGATAAAAAAACAAAAACACTATCAAACCCAAGTCTTACAATAAATTCTGCTTGGTTTATTTAATGTTCCCATGTCACCCACGGGAAAGGAAAATGGTTAGTTTTCCAAACCAGACTTCTTGATTGTCCTCGAAGCCTACTGTTTCTAGAACCCACTGCGACTACGATTTCCTCGATTGTTTTCGTTGTCGCTATTTTTTGGTCTAGCTTTACGGACGCGCATAGAACGTCCCATCCATTCTGCACCATCTAGATCAGCAATAGCCGAATCTTCCTGATCCGTTGTCCCCATATCAACAAAAGCGAATCCACGCCCTTGACCTGTTTCCCTATCTGTAGGAATTACTACTTTTGATACTGTACCATATTCCTCAAATACTTCCTGTAGGTTTTGAGAGGTAACCTGATAATCTAGGTTGCCAATGTATATAGTCATTGAGAGTTGTCCATCTGATCGAAAATGTTCAGATGAAAGTCGGTGAGAGGGCGAATCGCTGGTGCATATCTACCCAGGTTATGACATTGATGCAGCGCGGTTAAAGGATGGCACCCCATGAGCGACTACCGGTGCGGTCAAAGGAGGCCACCCCATGAGCGCTTTGCATCAAGACAGAGATTTAACCAGAAGTGATTCGCCTGTGAACCGGTCAGGTATTCCTTAGGCTCTTAGCTGTTAACTACTCAGACGTTCAACGTTGAATTGCATCACAATGGACTTTTCAATCACTGACGTTACCGAACTTGCATCCATAATGTCTATCATAGCAGTCAGCAAAACCAACACACATACTCAAAAGCCCTATCATCACATGAGAAGATTATGGCAATTTGTCCAAACCGTTCTCGGGATTATATTTCGTCATCCTATTACCGGTACGAGCATCATTCCACTCTTGCCGGATGGGCGAATTGTGCTAGTTCGACGTCGTGACAATGGTAAGTGGGCTCTACCAGGAGGGATAGTTAACTGGGGTCAAGATATTCCAACGACTATCGAACGGGAATTATTTGAGGAAACTGGACTGGAGTTGCTCAAGATTCGCCAGTTATTTGGGGTTTACTCAGCACCAGGAAGAGATCCCAGAGTCCATTCTATCTGTATTCTGGTAGAAGCTGATGTCACCGGAACTATGGAGGTACAAGACGTATTGGAAATTAGTGAAGTCAAGGCGTTTGAACCGGAAGCTATCCCTAAGGGAAACCTCAGCCATGACCATGACCGTCAGTTACAGGACTATTTTGAGGGTAATATTACCGTTGCCTAATTCCCCATTCCCCACAAAAATCACCGCAGCAACTAACTACCAACCACTGACAACATTCCCCAAAAGATTAAGTAAGAATCAACAATAATCTGAGCCGCTATTTCAGGAAATTGGGATTGGAGATAAGTAACTAACTGCTCAGAGTCGCCGCCAGTCAGAGCAATCGGACTGTTGGGAAACTCCCTTTGCCAATCCTCAATAAAATCCCGGATACTAGCCAATACTGTATAGACAACACCACTTGCTATTGCCTCTGATGTCTCCAGTGACCAACGCTTTGGTAACTTAGCTGGTAGTTCAATGGCCGGTAATGCCCCAGTTTTTTGTGCTAGAGACTGTAACTGTAATCCCAATCCTGGTAAGATAGCCCCTCCGATTAGCTGTAGGTTTTGGTTAGCCCCAGTAAAGGTTAGAGCAGTACCAGCATCAATAACTAAAACTGGATAACTATACCTGTGACCAGCACCAAATACGGCCAAGGCGCGGTCAATGCCTAGGGTGGGATATAGTCCGGAAAGGGGTAAATCTGCCAAAGTCAATATTGTAGTATCGGAATAGTTTTGCCAGAGTGCTGTTTGGGCAGGTACTACTGAAGCGATGTAAAGCGGTAATGGCTTGGATGGGTCTTTACCCTGAGCTGCTAACTGGGTTGGGAAAATTTCCGCTGACATGACACTAGACGTCCAGTCCTTGATTAACTGCGCTACAGCTGCTGGGGTTAGATGGTTGGTATCCCAGGCTTTTTTCAGGGTGTTATCCACAAACCAAGCCCAATGTAGCCGGGAATTGCCAATCACTAATCCTAAAAAGCTGTTTGCCTTAGTTGCCATATAGCAGTTCTCAATTCGGTGAGGTACTTTAGTTTTGGGTTAATGGGAGTAGGAACCCACCCCTAACCCCTCCCAGGAGGGGAAGGGAGTAGGAACCCACCCCTAACCCCTCCCAGGAGGGGAAGGGAGTAGGGAGTACGGGAAATAAATTTGCCAATAGCCATGCATGGCTGATCGATTCTAGATTGATGTTTTTGGGAAGACTAGTCACAGTGGGAAAAAATCCCTGTTCCGGAAGAGAAATCATCTCAAACTTCTCATCCGGTACCTGAACCTGTGATGAAGACTAGATGACTATGAGCAGCATTATGGTGACACTGACTGGCTATCAAATGACCGAGATGATCTATTCCGGTTCTAGAACCTTAGTGTATCAAGGAATTCGTGAGTCAGACCAAAAACCAGTTGTGATCAAACTGCTTTTAAGTGAATATCCCAGCTTTGGTGAACTGGTGCAGTTTCGTAATCAATATACTATTGCCAAAAACCTTGATCTACCTGGCATCGTCAAACCCTACAGTTTAAAACACTACCGCAATGGCTATGGTTTGGTGATGGAGGATTTTGGTGGTATTTCCCTCAAAAGCTATTGCTTTAATCTAAAAAGCTTAAAATTAACGTCTCTAAAGGAATTTTTCCACATTGCTCTTCAAATTGCATCTATCCTGGATGGACTCTATCGCAACCGAGTCATTCACAAAGATATTAAACCTGCCAACATCCTGATTCACCCGCACACTAAACAAATCAAACTGATTGATTTTAGTATTGCTTCTCTACTGCCAAGGGAAATAATGGTGCTTCAAAGTCCTAATGTCCTGGAAGGAACTCTCGCTTACTTGTCTCCGGAACAAACTGGACGGATGAATCGGGGCATTGACTACCGCAGCGACTTCTATTCTTTGGGAGTCACCTTCTACGAACTCCTGACGGGACAGTTACCCTTCCCGAGCACAGACCCAATGGAGTTGGTTCACTGCCATATTGCCAAGCAGCCACCTTCAGTCCATAGTATTAATCCTGATATTCCCACCATTGTCTCGGACATGATTAGCAAACTGATGGCGAAAAATGCTGAAGACCGCTATCAAAGTGCTTTGGGATTGAAGTATGACCTGGAGACTTGCTTGAACCAGTGGCAGGAAACTGGCAGGATTAAATCCTTTGAGTTAGGCACTCAGGATATTTGCGATCGCTTCGTGATTCCCGAGAAACTTTATGGTCGCACCAGGGAAGTTGAGACCTTACTAGCGGCTTTTGACCGGGTTGCTGGCAAGACTCAAGGTCGAGAGGATTCCTCCCGAGGCAGGAGTGAAATGATGTTAGTGGCAGGGTTTTCCGGGATTGGGAAAACTGCTGTGGTCAATGAAGTCCACAAGCCGATTGTCCGACAACGGGGTTACTTCATCAAAGGGAAATTCGACCAATTTATGCGCAATATTCCCTTTTCTGCATTTGTCCAAGCTTTCCGGGACTTGATGGGACAACTGCTTACGGAAAGGGATGGACAATTACAACACTGGAAAATCAAAATTCTGTTAGCACTAGGAGAAAACGGTCAAGTCATCATTGACGTTATCCCTGAACTAGAACAAATCATTGGCAAACAGTCTCCTGTGCCAGACCTATCAGGTGGTGCAGCACAAAATCGATTCAATCGACTGTTCCAGAAATTCATCCAAGTCTTCACTACTGCTGAGCATCCCTTAGTTATTTTCCTAGATGACTTGCAATGGGTGGATTCAGCATCTTTGACGTTGATGCAGTTATTGATGAGCGAAACTGATACTCGTTATTTGCTGCTGATTGGAGCCTATCGGGATAACGAAGTCTCTCCAACCCATCCGTTGATGTTAACCTTGGATGAGATTAGCAAAACTGAGGTAAACGTTAATAGTATCACTCTAGCCCCTCTAAAACACTCTGATTTAAATCATCTGATTGCTGATACCCTGAGTTGTTCAGAAGAACTAGCACAACCTCTGACAGAATTGGTATTTCGGAAAACTAAAGGTAATCCTTTCTTTGCCACTCAATTCCTGAAATCCCTCCATGCCGACAATCTGATTAGGTTTAATTTTGAGGTAGGTCATTGGGAGTGTGACATTGCTCAAGTAAGAGCCCTGGCTCTGAGTGATGATGTGGTGGAATTTATGGCGCTACAGTTGAAGAAGTTGCCAGCAGCAACTCAGGCAGTACTCAAACTCGCTGCTTGTATTGGCAACCAATTTGATCTAGCCACCCTAGCCATTGTCTATGAAAAATCCCAAACGGAAACAGCGGCTGATCTTTGGAAAGCCTTACAAGAAGGATTACTATTACCCCAAAGCGAGATTTACAAGTTTTTCCAGACTACCGATGAATCTCAACAGAGCATTGGTGAAAGTTATCTCCAATCACGACTTCCTCATCACTCCTGCCCCATTTACAAATTCCTCCATGACCGGGTACAGCAAGCAGCCTATTGTCTGATTGATCAAGACCATAAGCAACAAACCCACCTAAAAATAGGGCAACTGCTGTTAAGCAATACTTCTGAACAAGAACGGGAAGAGAAGATATTTGATATTGTCAATCAGCTTAATATCGGTGCTGACCTAATTACCAATCCGTCTGAGAGAGACCAACTAGCAGAATTAAATCTATTAGCTGGTAAAAAAGCAAAGTCAGCCACGGCTTATCAACCAGCTCTTCAGTATTTTAATACTGGTCTGAAACTCCTAGCTTCAGATAGTTGGGAGAGTAACTATGACTTGAGCCTAGCTCTTTCCATAGCAGCGGTTGAAGCAGAATATTTAACGGTTAATGTAGAGCAAGCTAAACAGTTATCAAAGGTAGTCCTAAAACAAGCTAATACCTTTTTAGATAAAGTCAAAGTCTATGAGCTACAAATCTTGTTTTATATTAATCAAAACAAGATGACTGAAGCTATCGACTTAGGCATCAACGTTTTGAAAATGCTAGGGATAGCTATTCCCACGGAAGCCCAAAAAATTAATATTGAAGTTGAGAAACTACGGGAAGAGTTACAGTTAGAGGTTGAGGAAATTGCTAATTTAGCAAACTTGCCAGAGATTACTGACCCTTATCAGCTAGCCGCTATCCGGATTTTGACCAATGCTAGTTCTGCGTCCTATATTGCTAATCCAGTCCTGTGGCCGTTAATTATTCTAACTACAGTCAAGCTTTGTATTAAATACGGCCATTCATCCTGGGCAGCTTCAGCCTATAGTTGGTACGGTGCCCTGCTTTGTGGTGCTTACTTAGATATTGATCGGGGCTATGAGTTTGGTCGCTTATCAATTCAGCTCCTAGAGCAATATAATGCTGTGGAGCTTACTGCTAAAGTTGGCAATATGTTTAACGTGTTTGTTAGACCTTGGAAAGAGCATATCCGAGAAACAGATACCTCATTAATAGCAGCCATTCAAAGTGGATTTGACAACGGCGATATCGAGTATGCATTCTATGGTGCTGTTCACTATTGTAACTATCATTTTTTTGCGGGGAATAATCTGGAATCTGTTCAACAGATACAGGGGAAATATTTTGAAGCGATCGCTAAAGCTAAGTTTGACTTCCACGAAAGCTTTATCCGCATTGGTCAACAAACCGTTGCTAATCTCCTAGGTCAAGTAGCCAATCCCCTTTATTTGGTCGGTTACTATCTCGATGAATCAACTATTCTACCTAATTGGATTGAGCATAACATTGTCTTTCTTGTGCTTTGTGCCTATGGCGCAAAAACCATGCTACTGTACTTATTTAAAGAGTACACTGAAGCCGTAGAAGCCGGAGCAAGAGGCAAGCAGTATGAACAAGCAGCAGCTGGAACACTTTATGTTTCCGAGCATAGTTTCTATTACTCATTAGCACTGTTAGCCAACTGTCATCAGCTTGACTCCCAGGAAAAGCAACAGGCTCTAGAGACAGTAGCAGCAAATCAAGAGCGATTACGGTTGTGGGCAAAACATGCTCCAGTCAATTATCAACACCAATATGATCTGGTAGAAGCTGAGAGAGCAAGAGTTGAGGGAAATGTGATCTGGGCGATGGAAGGTTATGACCGTGCAATTACCGGAGCTATGGATACGGGATATCTTCAAGTGGAAGCCTTAGCGAATGAATTAGCAGCAGAATTTTTCCTCGATTGGGATAAAACAACCATTGCTCAAGCTTACCTTACCAATGCTTATTATGCATACGCTCGTTGGGGAGCTAAAGCTAAAATTGAGGATTTGGAAAAACGCTATACTGATTTACTGGCTCCGATCCTGGTGGAATCAAAAATTAGTGTCAACCCTAGCAATACTCTAAACCCAACTGTCACATCCACCAGCACCAAAATTTCTGAAGCATTGGATTTGGCTAGTGTGATCAAAGCCTCTCAAGTCCTTTCTAGTGAAATTCACCTTGAGCAGTTACTCTCTACTCTGATGGAAGTCGTGATTGAGAATGCGGGAGCAGAAAAATGTGTTCTGATTTTACCCAAAGCTGGAAAATGGGTGATTGAAGCTCAAGGTTCAATTGATCAAGTCCTAAAGCCAAGACTTCTTTCAGAAGTAGGGAACAGGCAACAGCGATGCAGCGCGGTCTTGGGGGTTTCCCCCATGAGCGACTGCATCAAGACGGCAACAGGCAACAGTGGACAAGAATTGACCCAAACAGGATCAGAAAACTACGACACCAACCACTTAGGCACAAAACCTGTGCTGACAGTACTACAATCGATTCCTATCGAAGAAAGTAATACTATTCCGATCAGCGTCATTAATGCTGTTTCCCACAAATCTCAAGCTTTGGTATTTGATAACGCTACTGAAGAAACCACATTAGCTGCTGACCCCTATATTATTCAGCAACAACCAAAAAGTGTTTTGTGTACTCCTATCCTTACTCAAGGTAAACTGATTGGTATTCTATATCTTGAAAATAATCAATGCACTGCCGCATTTACTAGTGACAGACTCGAAATCCTTAAACTTTTGTGTTCTCAAGCTGCTATCTCTTTGGACAATGCTCAACTTTACACCAATTTAGAGCAAGCCAAAAACCAACTAGAAGATTATTCCTATAACCTAGAAGAAAAGGTAGCTGAACGCACCCAAGAACTCTCTCAAACTCTCGACGACCTTACGGCTACTCAGAAAAAGCTAGTGGAATCGGAAAAAATGGCGGCTTTGGGTAGTCTGGTGGCGGGAGTTGCCCACGAAATCAATACTCCTGTTGGTACTAGTATTACCGCTGCTTCTATTTTAGCTGATGAAACTCAAGGGTTTCGTCAGGTTTTACAAAACGGAAAATTGAAGCGATCGGTGCTACAAAATTATCTAGACACGGTTCAAGAATCCAGTGAACTAATTCTGAGTAACTTAGAACGAGCTGGGGAGTTGGTGCAAAGTTTTAAACAAGTTGCAGTTGACCAAGCTCATCTAGATAAGCGCACCTTGAATGTTAAAGAATATCTAGAGGAGGTCTTAATCAGCTTAGAGCCTCAACTCAAACAAACCTCCCACACATTAACCATAGACGGGGATGAAACAGTTACCATAGAAACCTATCCAGGGGCTATCTCGCAAGTTATTACGAATTTAGTCATGAACTCTATTAGCCATGGTTATCAGCCCAAACAAAATGGACAGTTACATCTTCAGGTTGACAGAGTTGAAGAACAATTAATGATTACCTATCACGATGATGGCTGTGGGATTGCTCAGGATCATTTAGGGCAAATTTTTGAACCTTTCTTTACTACTGCTAGAGCCAGAGGTGGCAGTGGTCTAGGACTGCATATTGTCTATAACTTAGTGACTCAGAAGCTACTAGGGCAGATTGAGGTCAAGTCTCAAATTGGGAAAGGGACTGAGTTTATTATTACTCTACCGATAGGTTGTTCGCGTAGGGTTGCCTAAAGGCCAAGGTTGTTATGGAGAATGAAGAATGTAGAATGAAGAATGGAGAATGGAGAATGTAGAATTAAGAATTAAGAATTAAGAATTAAGAATTAAGAATTAAGAATCTACACTGGTGAATTCTAAATTCTAAATTCTAAATAGCTTTAGCAATTTTATCAGCATCAATATCTAAACTAAAGTATTTTCCAGATTGCCACTAGAATTTCCACCAGAAGGCTGTTTCTGTGGCGGTCTGGTTTTTTGTGGTGCCTTGGGCAAAAAAAAACCTTAGTAAATAGAGGGAAAATGCGATCGCACCCAAAAATATTACTTTTAAAGGATTTACAAAATCAATAGTTTGTGTATAAGACAAAATTAGTAGGTGCGCTTTCCAAGGCCGCGAGCAATCCCTCGCGGCCTTGGGTCGCACCTGTTGATTTAGGGTAATTGACAAAGGGTGTATCTCATCATTTAGAAAGATACAACTATTGAAGGCTAAAAAACTTCTATAGTTTCCTGAGTTATAGATTTACAAATTTATTTGAAAATCAACCATTGACAAATGATTTAATGTGTGTATTTAGGCTTAGGTTAAGGTTGATTAAATTTGATTGTAATTGATAAAAAAGCCAGTTATTGTGAAAAAGCTTTCAACTTTAAGTAATGTGGGTACGTCTAAACATGCTTGGTGTATGGCGTCATCCCGCTCAACAAAACACCTAAAAGAAGCGAAATACGGCACCAAAATGAAAAAAGCGCTGAAACTCGTTGCTTGTCTACTGATCGCCCTGACAGTAGCCTTGGCAATGAATGTATCCAATGCTAGTGCACAACCAGTTGCCTGCGATAGGTCTGCAACTCCTACTTGTAATACCTTCTTAAAGCCTGGGGATTGTCAGGAAGTACCTCTGTCAGGATATGGCTTGGCACAAATCCAGATCAGCTTCCCAGAGGGACCTGTGCCATCGATTTTTCCACCCCCAGTAATGGTGTACGAGCTTGACCTATGTGACACCCAGGTATCTGGCAAAGTAGATTTAACAGGAACAAGCACATACGATTTTGACCCACCGTATCCCTGTCCTGGCGAGATCTGTAACGCCACAGGCCATGTCAACAGATATGCCATGCCATTCACAGTTGTGTGGAAGAATATCCCGAACAAGAGATGAAGCATGAAGAAGTTAGAAGGTAAAAAACCTTCGACACTCTACTGCGAACCCATATCCAGCAAAGGCGAGCCTATTTCTCAATGGGCTCACCTTTGCTTTTTACTGGGTAGTGTAGAAGGTTTGGGGTGTAGGATAGTTTGAAATTAGACCCAATGTGAAGAGAATGCTGCTTTTGGGAATACTAAGGTGACTCTTTTGATCAAGCATCCAGATCCACCAGTTTCCTTTTGCCAATCCTCAACTGGCTATGACTATGAGCAGCACTGTGATCACACTTACTGGCTATCAAATTACCGAAACCCTTTACAGAAGTTCCACAACCCTAGTTTATCGAGGCTTACGGGAGTCGAACCAAATACCCGTAGTGATCAAACTACTCAATACCGACTATCCTAGCTTCGGTGAACTGGTACAATTTCGCAATCAGTTCACCATTGCCAAAAACCTTGACCTCCCTGGCATTGTTAAGCCTTACTGTCTGGAACACTATCGCCATAGTTATGCATTGGTGATGGAGGATTTTGGTGGTATTTCCCTAGGTGAGTATAGTAATGGTCAGCCCATGAGCCTAGGCACATTCTTTCCGATTGCCCTGCAAATTGTTACCACCCTACAGGGACTATATATCCAGGGGGTGATTCACAAAGATATTAAACCTGCCAACATCCTGATTAATCCAGATACTAAACAGGTCAAACTGATTGACTTTAGTCTGGCTTCTGTGCTACCTCGGGAAACTCAGGTGCTTCAAAGTCCAAATGTCCTCGAAGGCACTCTCGCTTACCTATCACCGGAACAAACTGGACGGATGAATCGGAGCATTGACTACCGCAGCGACTTCTATAGTTTGGGAGTGACTTTCTTTGAATTGCTAACGGGACAATTACCCTTCCCTAGCACTGACCCCATGGAGTTAGTTCACTCTCATATTGCTAAGCAACCTCCTGCCACCGATAGCGTTAATGGCGATATTCCTGCTGTGCTTTCTCAGATGATTGGCAAGCTGATGGAGAAAAATGCCGAGGACCGTTATCAGAGTGCTTTAGGGTTGAAGCATGATTTGGAAACTTGCTTCAAGCAATGGAAGGAAACTGGTAGGATTGAATCCTTTAAGTTAGGCAGTCGGGATATTTGCGTTGGCGTAGCGGGTCCTAGGGAGCATCGCTTCGTAATTCCGGAAAAACTCTATGGTCGTACCTCGGAAGTAGAGACCTTACTGGGAGCCTTTGAGCGGGTGAGTAGCGCCGCCAGTAGCATCGAAATGATACTAGTAGCAGGGTTTTCCGGCATTGGTAAAACCTCTGTGGTCAACGAAGTCCACAAGCCGATTGTGCGACAACGAGGTTACTTCATCAAAGGTAAATTTGACCAATTCCAGCGAAACATTCCCTTTTCAGCATTTGTCCAAGCTTTCCGAGACTTGATGGGGCAATTGTTGAGTGAAACTAATGCTCAATTGCAACAGTGGAAAACTAGAATTATTACAGCATTGGCAGAGAATGGTCAAGTTATTATTGAAGTCATTCCAGAACTAGAACGGATTATCGGCAAACAGCCTGCTGTCCCAGAATTATCAGGGAGTGCCGCACAAAATCGCTTCAATCGCCTGTTCCAGAAATTCATCCAAGTCTTCACCACTCCTGAGCATCCCTTAGTAATTTTCCTGGATGATTTGCAATGGGCAGATTTGGCATCGTTGAAGTTGATGCAATTGTTGATGAGTGAAACAGAGACTGGTTATCTGTTGCTGATTGGTGCTTATCGGGATAACGAAGTCTTCCCAGCCCATCCGTTGATGGTGACCCTAGATCAGATTGCTAAAACTAACGCTACTGTCAATACTATTACCTTAGCTCCTCTGAAGCCATCTGACCTTAACTGTTTGATTGCAGATACTCTCCATTGTGCTGTGGAACTAGCAGCGCCTTTAACTGAACTAGTTAATCAAAAAACTCAAGGAAATCCTTTCTTTGCCACTCAATTTCTCAAATCTTTGCCTGAAGATGGACTGATTAGCTTTAATTTTGAATGTGGTTATTGGCAGTGTGACATTGGTAAAATAAGAGCTGTGGCGCTGACTGATGATGTCGTCGAATTTATGGCGCTACAGTTGAAAAAATTGCCAGTGCTGACTCAGGAGATACTTCAACTGGCTGCTTGTATTGGTAACCAATTTGATTTAGCAACCCTGGCAATTGTCTATGAAAAATCCGAAGCTGAAACAGCAGCTAATTTATGGAAGGCGCTACAAGAAGGATTCATCTTACCAATCACTGAAATTTACAAGTTTTTTCAGGATTATAACTCTGATGACTTATCAGTTTCTGAGCTTAATTCCTTTGGTAGTTTGGATGTCAAACCGAGAGCGACAGAAAGCTTAGGGCAACCAGTATCAGAGGTTTTGGGGCAAGAGTTTAGCTACCGATTTTTGCACGACCGAGTGCAGCAAGCCGCTTATTTTCTGATTCCAGAAGACCAGAAGCAATCAACTCATTGGAAAATTGGTCAACTACTGTTAGAAAATACCTCTTTAGCAGAACGGGAAGATAAAATTTTTGATATTGTCAGCCAGTTGAATTATGGTGTGGACTTAATTTCTGAGCAAGTTGAACGGAATGAATTAGCTCAGTTAAATTTAATGGCAGGACGTAAAGCTAAGGCTTCTACAGCTTATGCTGCTGCGGTTGAGTATTTAAGGTTGGGGATGAAACTGCTAGCCGCAGATAGTTGGCACAGTAACTATGACCTTACCTTGTCATTATATCAAGAAGCCGCACAATCAGAGTACCTCAGCACTAACTTTGACAGGGCAATTGCCTTAAGCGATAGTATTTTAGACCAAGCAACTAACCGCCTTGACTGCGTAAAAGCCTCGGAGCTAAAGGTACAGATTTATATTGCTCAAGACTACCAGAGCAAAGGGATTGAGATTGGATTAGAAGCCTTAGAAAAGTTGAAGATTCCCCTAGTATCTAGTGCCTCAGGATACAAGAACAAATTAGTAAAATTACCATCCCTAAAGGATTTGGCAACTATGCCAACCATGACTAATCCCGAGCAACTAGCCGCCCTTCGGATTCTATTAACCCTTGCGCCTCCGATACATCGTGTCAAACCTAATCTCTATCCCTATGTGGCATTGACTATGATTGGTCTATGTCTCGACCATGGTCATTCATCCTTAGCCGCTGGTGTCTATGTAATTTACGGTGTGTTTCTCCGTGAATTTATCGAGGATATGGAGTCGGCTTATCACTCTGGTCAGATAGCTTTACGGCTGTTGGAGCAGTATCAAGCTAAAACGCTGACATCTAAAGTTCACCTAATTTTCAGCGTTTTTATCTGTCCTGGAAAAGAACATGGCAGAGCAACACTAAATTTATTGCGGGAGGGAATTCAACGTGTACGTGAAGAAGGAAATATAGAATATGTTGGCTATTTCATTAACGCCTATTTTACTCATTTATATTTGCTGGGTGAGAGTTTAGTTGTTATCAACCAAGAAGCTAGTAAATATATGGAATTACTAGTTATAACCCAACAACAATATTGTTTATTATATAGTAATATATGGAAACACTTAAGCTTAAGCTTTCAAGGATTATTAGCTGATAATTACCAGTTGGTGAGTGATGACTTTAATGAGCATGAAATGTTTAATCATTTCCACGAAACTCACAATTATCAGTCACTCTTTACCCTCCACTTAGCTAAATTAATTATTTGCTATACCTTTCAGGATTACCAACAAGCTGTTGTTCATGGTTCAAAAGCTATCGAGTATGAAGATGGAGCATTTGGTCTACTGGTAGTTGTTGCTCATAACTTCTACTATTCCCTATCCTTACTTGCTCAGTATCCTAACTGCGATCGCCTTTGGCGCGGCAAAGCCCATCGCGAAGCGTGGCCTACAGCCAATCGCACTCAGCAAGACGACTACCTAAACCAAGTGAAGGTGAACCAAATAACTATGGGTAATTGGGCTAACCATGCTCCTTCCAATTTCCAACACAAGTACAATTTAGTAGCAGCAGAAATAGCGCGAGTTGTCGGGGATACTCTGGATGCTATGGAGCTGTACGATCTTGCTATTGCTGGCGCAAAAGATAACGAATACCTTCACGAAGAAGCCCTTGCTAATGAACTAGCTGCTACGTTTTACCTAGAGCGGGGCAAACCAAAAATTGCCCAAATTTACCTTACTGATGCCTACTATGCCTACGCTCGCTGGGGAGCTAAAGCTAAAGTTGAGGATTTAGAACAACGCTATCCTGAATTACTGGCTTTGATCCACCAACAACAGACCCTTAGCATCGATCCTAGCAATTCAATCACTACATCCTATAGTGAGTCTTTATCGAGTTTGCACCCAATCCAAACTATCAGCTCCCATACCCTCAGTGTTTCAGAGGCTTTAGATTTGGCAACAGTGATCAAAGCATCTCAAGCCATTGCCAAGGAAATTCAACTTGAGCAGTTATTCTCTACCTTAATGAAAGTGATCATTGAGAATGCAGGAGCAGAAAAATGTGCGTTGATTTTGCCTAAAGCTGGAAAATGGGTGATCGACGCTTACTATATAACTCAGTCTATCTCCAAAGGCAACTCCAAAGGTAACTCCGAAGGGAATTCGGAATCAGATCAGCAATTCTCTCTAACCGTATTGCAATCAATTCCGGTAGTAAAGAGTAAAGACATTTCAGTTAGCGTGATCAACTATGTTGCCCATAGCTCCGAAACTTTAGTATTAGATAACGCTAGTGTGGAAATTATGTTGGCAGCTGACCTTTATATTATTGAGCAACAACCTAAGAGTATCTTGTGTACACCTATCCTAAATCACGGCCAACTGATTGGTATTGTATACCTTGAAAACAATCAATGTACGGGAGCGTTTACTAAGGATAGGTTAGAAATTCTGGAACTGTTGTGCTCTCAAGCGGCTATCTCTCTAGAAAACGCTAATCTCTACAACACCCTGGAAGAAAAAGTTGCTGAACGCACTCAAGAACTGTCTGAAACTCTCGAAGACCTGAAAGCAACTCAAAAACAGTTAGTGGAATCTGAGACTAAAGCCGTTTTAAGTAGCTTTGTGGCTGGTGTCACTGACGAAATTAGTACACCAGTTGGTAATGGGATTACGGCTGCGTCTACCCTAGCTGATGAAACTGTTGGATTTCTCCGTAACTTCCAAGAGGGTAAATTAAAGCGCTCGGCATTCCAAAACTATTTGGAAGTGGCTCAAGAATCGAGTGAATTAATTCTGAGTAACTTACAACGGGCTGGGGAGTTGGTGCAAAATTTCCGGCAAGTTGCTGTTGACCAAGATGATTTAGAAAAGCGCAGCTTAAGTCTTAAACACTATCTCGACGAGGTCTTACTTACTTTAGAGCCTAAACTAAAACAGACTTCCCATAGTTTAACTTTAGAAGGAGATGATACAGTTACGATCACTACTTATCCAGGAGCGATTTGGAAAATTGTTACTAATTTAGTGATCAATTCCATTACCCATGGCTATCAACCATCAGAGCAAGGACAGTTAACCTTAACTGTTGAAAGGATTCAAGACCAGGTTATGCTTAAGTATCATGATGATGGCTGTGGGATTCCCATCGAGCATGTGGGCAAAATTTTTGAACCTTTCTTTACTACTGCTAGACCTCAAGGCAGAACTGGTTTAGGACTGCATATTGTCTATAATTTAGTGACTCAGAAGCTACTGGGACAGATTGAAGTTAAGTCGGAAGTGGGTAAAGGCACTGAGTTTATGATTACTCTACCTATAGGTGAAAGGTTGGTAGGTTGAAGGTTGAAGGTTGAAGGTGGGTTGGTTGAAGGTTGAAGGTTGAAGGTGGGTTGGTTGAAGGTTGAAGGTTGAAGGTTGGTAGGTTGAAGGTTGAAGGTGGGTTGGTTGTTCGCGTAGCGTGGCCAATAGGCCAAGGTTGTTCGCGTAGCGTGGCCTAAAGGCCAAGGTTATTCGCCTTGGATCTGGAAGTAGGGAGTAGGGAGTAAGGGTAGCATGAGCCTAGGGCGTTAGCTATCAGTTATATCAAGTCAGGATAATTACCCTTAATAAACACCTTCCCGATCTCCCGATCTCCCTATCTCCCCATCTCCCTATCTCCCTATCTCCCTATCTCCCCACACTTCCTTTAATTATGGGTATTCAACCTGACTTGATATTATTGGTGGTGACTGAACTATAACGAATCCTAAATCAGAGCTATAGCATATTTAAATCCAGGTTTTGAAGATATTTGTGTAAAAATAAAGAAAAGTTACATATCTTAAAAATAGCGGATAAAGGAGTAAAGGGATGGTAGTACTCACTGACCGGGTTCAAAAGCGGCTAACCATAGAGACTAGCGAGATTGCTCCAGATACCACAACTATTCGTTCTTTAGATTGGGATCGCGATCGCTTCGACATCGAATTTGGACTACAAAACGGCACCACGTACAACTCGTATCTGATTCGGGGTGAGAAAATTGCCCTGGTCGATACCTCCCATGAAAAATTCCGCCAGCTATATTTAGATACTTTAACCGGACTAATTAACCCTACCGATATTGATTACCTAATTATCAGCCATACCGAACCAGACCACAGTGGCTTAGTAAAAGATGTCCTTGCACTGGCTCCAGATATTACTGTGGTGGGCTCAAAAGTGGCAATCCAGTTCCTGGAAGACTTTGTACATCAACCGTTTCAGCGGCAAATTGTCAAAACTGGTAATCAGCTAGATTTAGGCAATGGGCATATCCTGGATTTTGTTAATGCCCCTAATCTTCATTGGCCCGACACCATGCTCACTTACGATGGGGGGACTAAGGTGCTGTATACTTGTGATGTCTTTGGCATGCACTACTGCTCTGCTAGCACCTATGATGACAACCTTAGCGCTATCGAAGCAGATTATCGATTTTACTACGAATGCCTGATGGCTCCCAATGCCCGTTCAGTGATATCTGCTCTCAAGCGGATGGACAAGTTGGGAGAGGTGACTACTATTGCTAATGGTCATGGTCCTCTACTGCGCCACAATGTAGAACAACTGGTAGGAAATTACCGCGACTGGAGTCAAGCTAAGGCCAAGGCAGAAAAATCCGTTGTTGTGTTTTATGTCTCAGATTATGGCTATAGCGATCGCATTTCTCAAGCGATCGCCCTAGGCATTACCAAAACTGAGATTGCTGTGGAGATGATGGACCTCAAATCCGCTGACCCCCAAGAGGTTCAGGAAGCAGTTAACCGTGCGGCTGGCATAGTAATTGGCATGCCTCCAGCCACAAACAGCACCACTACAGCAGCAGTTAGCACGGTACTGGCTGCGGTCAAATCCAAGCAATCCGTTGGTTTGTTTGAATCCTATGGCGATGATGATGAACCCATTGACCCTCTACGTACTCAATTTAGAAGCCTAGGACTCAAAGAAGCCTTTCCTGCGATTCGGATCAAAGACACTCCTAGTGAAATCACTTACAAGCTTTGTGAAGAAGCCGGTACTGACATCGGGCAATGGCTGAGTCGCGATCGCTTGATCAAGAACATGAAATCCCTAGATACAGACCTAGACAAAGCCTTAGGTCGTCTCAGTGGTGGATTGTACATCATCACGGCCAAGAAAGGGGATGTTAAGAGTGCCATGTTAGCCTCTTGGGTCAGCCAAGCTAGCTTCGAGCCTTTGGGTTTCACCATTGCTGTAGCCAAAGACCGGGCGATTGAATCCTTGATGCAAGTGGGAGATACCTTTGTACTCAATGTACTGGAAGAAGGCAACTACCAAGACTTAATGAAACACTTCCTAAAGCGCTTCAAACCTGGTGCTGACCGCTTTGCAGGGGTGAATACACAAACAGCACAAAACGGTTCCCCGATTCTCAGCGATGCCCTAGCCTATCTAGAGTGTAAAGTTACCACCCGTATGGAGTGTAGTGACCATTGGATTGTTTACTCTACCGTTGACACAGGACGGGTTTCTAAGCCAGAGTCTCTGACTGCTATCCACCATCGCAAAGTGGGAAATCATTACTAAACATTAGGTTAATTTGTTGAACGCGATTGCGTGGCCTTTTGGCCAAGGTTTAATTGTTGAAGGTTGAAGGTTGAAGGTTGGATTGTTGAAGGTTGGATTGTTGAAGGTTGAAGGTTTAATTGTTGAAGGTTTAATTGTTGAAGGTTGAACGCGATTGCGTGGCCTTTTGGCCAAGGTTGTTTTGCTCAGAATATAATCTTTAAGCTGATAAATGATTGACAAAATAACCTGTAACTTTAAACCTATTTTTAAACCGATTAAATTTCAAGATTAAACTAAATAACCTTCAATAAATTAACCTGTAACCTTCAACCAAATAACCTGTAACCTGTAACCTTAAACCTTCAACCTGATAACTTTCAACCTGATAACCTGCCTGATAACCTGCCTGATAACCTTAACCATGAGCACTACAAAACCCCGTGACGTCCAACCCCTGCATATTGCTACCGATACCATCATATTGCGATCGCGTACTTGGGACCGGCTAAAATTTGAAATCGAATATGCCTTGCAACGAGGGACCACTGCTAATTCTTTTCTAATTCGAGCTGATAAAATCGCCTTATTCGATCCACCAGGAGAATCGTTTACAGAGGTTTTTCTAAAAGCATTACAAGAACGCCTTGACCCAAAGCTGATCGATTATGTCATCCTCGGTCACATTAATCCCAATCGCCTGGTTACGCTGAATGCTCTACTCAAACTTGCTCCTGAGATTACCTTTGTTTGCTCCAATCCTGGTGCTAAATCCTTGCGTACTCTGTTTGAGAAACTAGAGGATAAAGCTATTCCAGAACAGGAGCTCAAAATCCTGGTGATGAAAGGGGATGACACTCTCGATTTAGGTGAAGGTCACATCCTAGACTTTATCCCTACCCCTAATCCCCGTTTCCCTGATCAGCTTTGTACCTACGATCCTAAAACTCAAATCCTATTTACAGATAAATTATTTGGTGCTCATGTCTGTGGAGACCAGGTAATGGATGAAGGTTGGAGGGTTTATAACGAAGACCGACGCTATTATTTTGATTGCCTGATGGCACCCCACGCCCGACAGGTGGAAACAGCTTTAGCTAAATTAGCAGACTTTGATGCTAAGCTTTATGCTACCGGTCACGGACCCTTGGTGCGCTATGGCTTTCAAGAACTAACTGAGTCCTATGGGAAATGGAGTAAGCAACAACAAGCTCAAGAGGCCAATGTTGCCCTAATTTATGCGTCAGCTTACGGCAATACTGGAGCGATTGCCCAAGCGATCGCACGAGGTATCACTAAAGCTGGTGTATCCGTAGAATCCCTTAACTGTGAAGCAGCTGAGCCGGAAGAGATTGGCGATGCTGTGGAGAAAGCAGACGGATTTATCATGGGTTCTCCTACCCTAGGAGGTCATGCACCAACCCAGGTTCAAACCGCTTTGGGTATGGTTTTATCTAGCGCTACGAAAACTAAGCTAGCGGGTGTTTTTGGTTCCTATGGCTGGAGTGGGGAAGCCATTGACCTATTAGAAAATAAGTTCCGGGATGCCGGTTACAAGTTTGGCTTTGACACCATTCGGGTCAAATTTAAGCCTACAGACAAAGACCTCAAATACTGTGAAGAAGCCGGTACAGATTTTGCTCAAGCCCTGAAAAAAGCCAAAAAAGCCCGGAAACCCAAGCAACCTGCTGGTGAGTCTTCCGCTGCCCGCACGGAGCAAGCGGTGGGACGATTGATTGGTTCACTGTGTGTTGTGACTACTAAACAACAAGACCTGACCGGAGCGATGCTAGCTTCCTGGGTATCTCAAGCTACCTTTACTCCTCCAGGGTTAACCGTAGCGGTAGCTAAAGAACGAGCAGTTGAGTCTTTGATGCACACTGGGGATAACTTTGTCTTGAATGTGTTAGAAGATGGAAAACATTTACCCTTAATGAAGCAGTTTCTCAAACCCTTTGGACCTGGTGAAGACCGATTTGGTGGGATAAAGATCGAAGAAGCAGAAAATGGTTGTCCAATACTAAGTGATGCCCTAGCTTATTTGGAATGTACTGTAGAAAATCGGATGGAATGTGGTGACCACTGGCTAGTTTATGGGGTAGTTAAAAATGGGAAGGTGCTATCTGATGGAGTAACTGCCCTGCATCATCGTAAGTCGGGAACCTATTATTAAGTTTAAAGAAGTCTTGAATATTTAGAATGTTCAAGACTTCTGGATAATTCGCTCCAAGTGATCGAAAAATTGTCTTGATTAGTTCTGAAAAAAACTTGTAAACCCCAGACTATATAAGGATTACAGTTGAGCTTGCCCGCCATCAACGCTAGGAGTATTTTCCACTAGCTGTTAGAATATTCCGGTAGCCAAGGACTAATCACAATGAAGTCTAAACTCAAATATATCCTCCGTTGCACGTTGTGTGGAAAGGAGTATGAACCAGACCCTTTCCGCCTTTGCTGTGACGAGAAACATGAGCCATCCCTTCTGCGTGCTGTCTATGCTAACGAAAAACTAGAAGTCAAAGAGAATCTCCCAGGTTTATTCCGATATATCGATTGGCTACCGGTTGATCGATACTTAGAAGCAGATGGTAAACCGATTACGTATCAAAGCAAAAATCTGGCTCACCATCTCGGATTAGATCATCTTTTCATTTCTTTCAATGGCTACTGGCCAGAGCGAGATGCTCATCTTTCTACTTGTTCGTTTAAAGAATTAGAAGCTTTCCCTATATTAGCGAGAATACCAGAGGATAACCCCAAAACCCTAGTCGTTGCTTCAGCTGGAAATACAGGCCGAGCGTTTGCTACGGTTTGCTCTAAGCTGAAAATGCCCTTTTGCTTGGTGATTCCAGAGCAAAATTTATCCGCTATCTGGTCAAAGGAGCCGTTTGATTCTTCTTGTGTTCGTCTGATCGCTGTTGGTGGAAATGGTGACTACTCCGATGCCATTCGTATCGGACAAATTATCAGTCAATTAGAGGGTTTCTTTCCGGAAGGAGGAGCTAAAAATGTAGCCAGACGGGATGGCATGGGGCTAACGGTTGTGGATGCTACAGTAACCATTGGTGAAATTCCTGATCACTATTTCCAAGCCGTCGGTTCTGGTACTGGTGGGATTTCAGCTTACGAAGCCAATCTCAGATTTTTAGCAGATGGCAGATTTGGCAACAAAAAAATGAAGCTTCACCTCTGTCAAAACATTCCTTTTACACCTATGACCGATGCTTGGAAAGCGGGTAAGCGAGAAATTACTGCTTTGAGCGAAATAGAAGCAAAAAAATCCATTAGTCAGGTTTCTGCTAAGGTACTTACCAATCGAAACCCAGCTTACTCTCTTGCGGGAGGGGTTTATGAAGCATTGGCTGATACTGATGGAGAAATGTATGGTGTGACTAATGACGAATCAGAGAAAGCAAGGGCTTTATTTGAGGAATTGGAAGGAATAGATTTTAGTCCTGCTGCCGGTGTGGCAACTGGTGCTTTAATTCAAGCAGTTGAAGCGGGGAAAATAGGGAAAAAGGACACCATTGTGCTCAATATTACTAGTGGAGGGTATAAACGGATGCGCCAAGATTATCCGTTACACTACCTCAAACCTGATTTAGTTTTTAAACCTGAAGAGATCGAGCCGGATTGGGTAGCAGAGAAGATTGAGAAGCGGAGGGAAGTTTTAACTCAAAATTGACAGAGATTTGTTTGCCGGAAATTAAAATAGATTTTGGGTGTTAACTTTTGGGTGTTGCATTATCATGCCCTGAACTTATACCCCACATTCCGCAGGTTAGCTTGGATATAGAATCTTTTTTACGACACTATGGGA